>CAZUVG010000183.1:0-5950 GCA_964623765.1 uncultured Roseicyclus sp. | reverse complement strand
GCCGGGCAACGGGGCGAGAGCGGCAGCCTCGTTGCGCTGATCGACAACGGGTTCGGCGCGAAACTCAACTCGCCAGATGTCCTTCTGTCGTTCACGCGACTGAGCCCGGACTTCGAGAGCGGGGCCATTGATCTTCTCGAGCGGGTATGGCTGCGCGATCCGGATCGTGTCGTGCCGTTCCGCATCGCCTATGAAGGGACAGAGGCGCGCTACCTGACAGGGGCGGACTTCGATCCCGAATCCATCCAGGTCGTCGGCGACGAGGTTTGGATCGGCGAAGAGTTCGGCCCCTATCTCATCTCGGCGACACTCGATGGCCGCGTCACGGGCGTCTACCCCACTGGTCTCGACGGCGTGGAATTGCGCTCTCCCGATCATCCGGCCTTGCGTGTCGGAGTTGAGGCCGGAACGCATTGGCGGGTCCCGCGCTCTGGGGGCTTCGAGGGGATGGCGCTTCGGGACGGAATGCTCTGGGCCATGCTTGAGCGCCCGCTTCTGACGCCGGAGGGCGACAGTGAAGGGGACTTTCTGCGCCTGCTCGAGTTCGATCCGGCTGCAAGATCGTGGACCGGTCGGTCACTCAGGTTCGAGCTGACGGACGGCGCGGTCGCGATTGGTGATCTCAACATGATCAGCGACACACAGGCCCTCGTGATCGAGCGGGACCACGGCGAAGGCGATCCCGGTCTCGCCTGCCCGGACGGAGAGACCGAGGGCTGCTTCCCGAGGCCGGCGGCAGTGAAACACGTCACGCTCATCGATCTCGAAGACGTCGATGCGGATGGTTTCGTTGCGCGCAAGCGCCAGATCGACCTGATGCGCTTGCGCGACCCCGATGGCGTGGGGCGTGTGGCCACGGACGCGGCCGCGGCTCCGGACGATCTCTACACCTTCCCCTTCGTGACGATCGAAAGCGTGATCAGGGATGATGCAGAGCACATCCTCGTCGGCAACGACAACAACCTGCCCTTCTCGGCCGGCCGCAGGCTGGGTGTGGCCGATGACAACGAGATCCTTCGGCTGCATGTCCCCGAGCTCCTTGGCCGGTGAAGATGTTTCGCGCGCGAAACATCATCGTTGCTCAAGGTGAGGTGTCGACGAGGATCGGGCGGGCCGGATTGCGTCGGTCGATCTGGTAGGACGTGCCGTGCGGTGGAACGCGCCGGCTTTTCCCGTCCTGCCGGCGCTCCCACCCGATGAGAGTGCCATCTGCGTTGCGGATGGCGGTATCGAGCCAGGGGGCCGACCAGTGAAGCAGCGGATCGTAGGCCGCGTCGCGCCCACGCGCATCGTAGTCGATCGAGACGAGCCGCGGCCCCAGATCGGCCTCCGCATATGTGCGGGTCTGGTGGGCAGGAAAGCTGATCGAGAGGATGGCCGGCGCGCTGATCTCGGCGCCGTTGTCGGCAAACACCCCGATATCGACGCGCGACAGGGCGCGCCGGCTGGCGTCCTCTCCGAACCGTACTGCAGCCTCCCATGGGTCGTGCCAGCGTAGCCTGATGCGGGCGCGCTCACCGGCGTCGCCCAAAGGTTCGAGCTCAATGAGGTCTGGGTCGCCCTGAAGAATGGACCAGGTAAACGCGAGCGCGCGCCCGTTCGGGTCGCGCGACGTCTCCGCGCTGACCACGATCTCCTGCGCGCCGTCGAAACTGCGCCAGATCCGGCCAACAGCCTGCGGCGTGTCGAACAGGCGCTCAGAGAGACCTGCCAAGCCGGCTGCGTCGCGAAAGGTCTCTTCGATGACGGTGATCTCGATGCGTGGCGGAATGGCATCGGCCTGCATGCCGGCAGCGTGCGCGACCATGCGCCCGGGGCGGAGAAGCGCGCGGTCGAAGGCGACCGGGTGTGCAGCCCCGGTGAAGTAGTCGGAGCGCCGATTCACTGGCGCGAGGTTGCGGCGCAGGATGGCCTGAAGGGTTGGCGCGACGAGGCCATTCGCCTCGAGTGTCGTGAATGTCTCCGGGGTGAAGGCGGCCAGGGTGAGCAGCAGTGCCTCGAGAAAGGGTTGGTCCGAGCGTGAGGACCCCTGGCTGATGACCATGTACGGCCAGTTTGCCGGGAAGCGATCGGCCGCGTCGTGGTCGCGATGCTCCGGATAGAGGTAGAGAGCATTGCGGTCGTAAAGTCGCGCCGTCGCGGCCGGCCCATCATCGATCGTCATGGCCAGCCGGGGCAGGCTGCGCGCCAAGGGGCCGCCGGCGATGGCGGTTGAGGAGTTGCCCAGGACGACGGTGGGCAGCAGAATTCGACCGGCAAGGCCGTAGTCCGCATTTTGCTCTTGAAGCTTCTGATCGTAGGCCAGCCGGATCAGCTGCGGAAAACGCTCTGGGCTTACATCCGAATGGCCCCGATCGCGGTTGTCGTAGACGAAGCCATCGAACCCTTGGGCTTCGCCACGGGCGACCAGCATGCGCAACTGGCGCGACGCCTCGTCCGGCAGACCACTTCCCAGAAGGTCTTGGCCTGTGACCGGGACGGGGAGCGTAACTTGTGGAGCGGTGAAATACCCATCCTCGGTCTGGGCGAGGTCGTGAGCGTTGAGGATCACCGTGTCCGCGGCCAGCGGGCTGACGACGAGCAGCAAGTGAACGGCGACGACTAAGATGCAGTGCAACATCGCGAGAAGCCTGGTCGGGGCTCAGGCAGCCTAGCGCGTGTAGACGTTGTGCCAACACAAAACGCCGTTGGTCCCTTGACCAACGGCGTTTCGGTGTTCGGGCACAACGAGGATGATCAGATAGCATGTCCCCGGCGGCGAGCATAGACCGCAAGGCCGTCGAGGCCGAGCAGGAGCAGCGGCAAGCCAGCTGGTACCGGGATCGGCGAAAGCGGATCCCCCGAAAGGATCGCGGTCGCGCTACATTGATGCCTTCGCAGCGCCAAGATTCCGCCGCGATATTGGGATTAACCATGCCTGAGCAAGAGGATATCGCAGCCTGGGCTTCGCTGCGCAGTCCTTGCGAGACGGCCCGTTTGATGCTGGCGACGCCGGTAGTGAGGAAAGCATATGGCGGCGCTCAAGATGGTCAGAAGGCGACGTGCTCTTCGCGGCCTCCACATGTCGGTGCTGGCTGGTCTTGTCGCGGGTTCGAGCCTCTTGTCTTCCGGTGATACAGCGGACGCCGCGATCCTGCTCGATGATTTCGAGAGTGGCTTCGGCGGCATGACCGGCGCTCTGACGACGAGCGGGCCGGCACCAGCGCAAAGGCCCGGGATGCAGGCGGGCATGCGTGTCTCGCCCGCAGGCCATGGCGCATGCGATCACCTGACAGGAACGTCGCGCGCTCTGTGTGGCGCAGACACGCGCAAGTGGGCGGGCAGCGCCGGCACCATTCTGAGCTATGCCGTCGACTTCCCCCGCATCTCGGCCATCCTATTTGATCTCGCAGCCTTCTCGGACGATGATCCCTTCGATCACTATGACGGCGAGAATCCCAACACGTGGGGCGACTACGTTCGTGTCTCGAGCTGGGTGAGTGGCGCCGAGACCCTGCTCGCCGAGTTCACGGGGCTCCAGGCGTCCGAACGCGCCTCGGGACACGGCCACCATCTGGTCTCGACGGACAACGGTGCGCTGCTCGGCCCCGGCATCGTGGCCGATGCCAGCTTCGATACGGTATCGCTTTACGGACTGAAGGGCCGCTTTGGCGCCGCGGGCGATCTCATCTTCGAGATCCGGTCCACGGGCTCGGCCGAGCAGATCGGCATCGACAACGTCCGCCTCGTGCCTGCATCGCTCCCGGGGACGTTGACGATCGCGCTTCTTGGGGTCGCTGCTCTGGGAGCAGCACGCCGCATGCAGCGAGGATGACGTTTCGCGCGCGAAACACGTGAGGATGCGGGACGGAGCATCTCGCTGCGCCGAGGACGTCCGCATTGTCCATCCTGAACCAGGAGCCAGACGAACTTTCCACCGGCGTCAGCACCTTGTGAGGCGTTTGCGCCTGCCGCAGGGGGCAAAATCTCTGCCCGAGGATTGACGCTCGGGCAGAGGCCCCTTAGCGTCCTTGGCATATTTGGATCGGGTGAAATCAATGCGTCATCTAGCGTGCACCGTGGCTACCGTCCTTGCGATGACTGTGACACCTGCCATGGCCGCTGTTACAGTCGCGAATGGCAGTTTCGAAGATATCGCCGTCGGTTCGGGCGGCTTCGACAACTACGCCAGTGGCAGCACAATCGGCGGATGGACAGTCGGTGGGGGCGGGGTCGATTTGATCGGCACCTTCTGGAATGCGCAGGACGGCAACCAGTCACTCGATCTCAACCGCACCGAACCAGGCTCGATCTCGCAGACACTGACGGGCCTCACCGCAGGCCAGCTCTACGAGGTGTCGTTCTTCCTGTCGGGCAACCGAGAGCGGGCCGATGGCTCGCTCGCCGAGCCACAGATTCGAACGCTCGACCTGACTGTGGGCGGCACGACGCAGGAGTTCACCTTCGACACCGAAGCGAGTAATCCGGTTTCAGCTCAGCCAGACAGCATGAACTGGGAGCGCAACACCTTCCGCTTCGTTGCCAGCGGTGCGAGCGAGCTGCTCACCTTCGCGTCGACGACACAGACGGGGACTGGCAGTTCGCCCGCCGGCCCGGCCCTCGACAACGTGTCAATTTCGGTGGTGCCGCTGCCCGCTGGCCTCGGGCTGCTTGTCGGCGCTCTCGGAGGCTTGGTCGTGTGGCGTCGTCTCGGCGCTCGCCGCCTCCTGGCGGGGTGATGCACGCTCTTCCGGATCTGGTCACGCTCGGAGCTCTTCGCAGCATGCAGCGAGGATGACGTTTCGCGCGCGAAACATGTGCGGATGCGGCCCCGCTCATGCGTCGCAGGTAAGCGTCCCCATTGTGGTCCAGCCCATGTCGCGCATGCCAAAACGCGACGATCTCACCAAACATCCAGGCTCGCGCCGCCGATCTCAGCCTCCAACGCACCGCAAATAGGCAAAAGCCACTAGAGCGGCAGGCACTGCCGTCCGGGCGATCGCGTTTGTCCTCGTCACCGTCACGGGCGGCCGAGGCACTTCTTGACTCGCGGGCTATTCCTGTCTCCCGTCTGTGCATTGCTCTGTCTTTCATACGAGCGTGGAGAGTGACGAGTGCCGCAGTGGTTTTTGCGTTGGGGAATTGTCGCGCTCGGGAGCCTTGTCGCGGGGCTCGTCGTCGGTCTGCTCGTGCTCCAGGACCACCGAAACCGGGCTCAGAGCGAGATCGAGTCCGCCCATGGCGAGCTTGAGCTTGCCCTCGCCACGCTCTCCGTGCGGATGGCCAGCATGGCGACGGCGATCGAGCGGGCGTCCTCCCTTTCCCCCGCACCGTTCGCGCAGATCTACGAGGACGCCACGCGTGCCGCGACGCGGGTTCACGAACGTGCACTGGCCTTCATGCCGGAGGTGGCCACGCTCGATCGGGCGACGGCGGTCGTCGAGAGCCTCGCGCCGGAGTACGAGCAGGCAGGATATCCGGCGTTCGAGGTCTTTCCGCCCGGACAGACGGATGCGCTCTTCCCGGTTGTCCTCGTCGAGCCGCCAGCGAGCCGCCCGAACGTGTTCGGATACAATATGGGCTCCAGCTCGGACCGGCTCGCAGCTGCGCGTGAGGCTCTCGAGCGCGGCGTCATGACGACCTCCGCTCCTGTTTCCCTGTCGCAGGACGCAGACCTCTCGCGCGCCAGTTTTCTCCTGCTCTATCCGGTCTACCTGCGCGCCCCGGACCCATTGAGTGGCGCAACGCATGCTGTCCTCGGGGCGGGGATGACGCCTGCAGGATTGTTCCAGGATCACGTGCGCTTTTACGACGGGCACGTTCTTGAGATCGACATCGGCATCGCCGGGGTGGATCTGCCCGTGACGCTCGGCGAGGGCGGGTCAGGCTGGGCTCCACGGATCCCGATCGTGCACGACTTCGTGCTGCCCGACATCACGCTCCGGGACGTCGGCGCCCGGTTGGCGGGACC
>CAZUVG010000182.1:0-6295 GCA_964623765.1 uncultured Roseicyclus sp. | reverse complement strand
GGAGGAGAACGTGGAGAACATCGCGGCCTCCGTCGCGCATGTGGCAGGGCAGGGGCGCGAGGCGCTGTTCGACGCCGAGCACTTCTTCGACGGCTGGAAGGCCGACCCGGATTATGCGCTGTCCTGCATCCGCGCGGCCCACGACGCGGGCGCGCGGTGGATCGTCCTTTGCGACACGAACGGTGGCACGCTGCCTGGCGAGATCGGGCGCATCGTGGCGGAGGTGATCGCGGCGGGCATTCCCGGTGCGCGTCTCGGCATCCATTGCCACAACGACACCGAGACGGCCGTCGCGGGCAGCCTCGCCGCCGTGGACGCCGGCGCGCGTCAGGTGCAGGGCACGCTCAACGGCCTCGGCGAGCGCTGCGGCAACGCCAACCTCACCTCGCTGATCCCCACGCTCGTGCTCAAGGAGGCGTGGGCGAGCCGTTTCGAGACCGGCGTGACGGCAGAGGCGCTCGCGGGCCTTACGCGGACGTCCCGGATGCTCGACGACATTCTCAATCGCGTTCCGATGCGGCAGGCGCCCTATGTCGGCTCTTCCGCCTTCGCCCACAAGGCGGGGCTGCACGCGAGCGCCATCGTCAAGAACCCCGCGACCTACGAACACGTGGCGCCCTCCCTCGTCGGCAACGCGCGCGTCATCCCGATGTCTAACCAGGCCGGGCAGTCGAACCTGCGTCGTCGCCTGAAGGAGGCCGGTATCGAGGTCGCGGACGGAGGTCCGGCGCTGGCCACGATCCTGCGCGAGATCAAGGAGCGCGAGGACGAGGGCTATTCCTACGACACCGCGCAGGCGAGCTTCGAGCTGCTGGCGCGCCGCGCGCTCGGCATCATGCCGGATTTCTTCGAGGTTAAGCGCTACCGCGTCACGGTCGAGCGGCGGAAGAACAAGTACGACCGGATGGTGAGCCTGTCGGAGGCCGTCGTCGTGGTGAAGGTGGGCGGCGAGAAGAAGCTGTCGGTGTCCGAATCGATGGACGAGCAGGGCAGCGACCGCGGGCCCGTCAACGCGTTGGCCAAGGCGCTTGCCAAGGACCTTGGACCCTACCAGGGCTTCATCGACGACATACGTCTTGTGGACTTCAAGGTGCGCATCACCCAGGGAGGAACCGAGGCGGTCACGCGCGTTGTCATCGACAGCGAGGACAGCGCGGGGCGACGCTGGGCGACGGTGGGCGTCTCGCCCAACATCGTCGACGCGAGCTTCGAGGCGCTTCTCGACGCCATCGAGTGGAAACTGGTGCGCGACGGGGCGCCCGCGGCCTGAGACGATGGCACCCGCGGCCCGGCACGAAAACGGACAGGAGGTCCGCGACATGGACATGGCAGCCTTTCTCCGCTTCCACGAGGGCGCGGCACGGCAGGGCCCCGGCACGGCCGAGGACGTGGCCTGGGCGGTGAAGGCCGCGGGCACGCAGCCGGGTGCCCGGGTGCTCGATGCGGGCGCGGGCGTGGGCGACGACATCCGCCCCCTGCGCAAGGCGATCCCGGAGGCGCAGGTCGTGGCGCTCGAGGTGCACGAGGGCTTCGTCGAGGCGATCTCGGGCCGCTACGGTCCGGAGGTGACGGCGCTCCATGGCTCCATGGGGCCTGAGCCCGGCTTCGAGGGGTCGGCGCCGGTGGACCTGCGGAAGCACGGGCCCTTCGACCTCATCTGGTGCGCGGGCGCGATCTACTTCCTGGGCGTCGAGGCGGCGCTGAAGTACTGGAGGGACGCGCTGGCCGAGGGCGGTGCGGTTGCCTTCACCGCGCCCGTCTACTTTACCGACAGCCCTTCCGAGGATGCCGTTGCCTTCTGGGACGGCGAAGAGGTGGACACCGTCCCGCAGGTGCAGGCGGCGGTGAAGGCCGCGGGCTACCGCGTCCTCGCCGAACGCCCCGAGCCCGAGGCCGGCTGGCGCGCCTACTTCGCGGTGCAGCGGGACCGCATCGCCACCCTGCGCGAGGACATCAAGCAGGGCCGCGAGCGCGCGGAGATGGCCGAGGTGCTCGACGTGGCCGAGGCCGAGGCGCGCGCGTGGGAGCGGCTCAAGGACGAGGTCGGCTACTACGCCGTGGTGGCGCGTCCCGAATGACCCTGCAGGCCTGCGCCGAGCTCGTCGCGCGGGGCGATCCAGTCCGGTTCCGCGCCACCATGGCCACGCCGCCCGGTGCGCGAGAGGTCCTGTTCCCGCTCTATGCCTTCAACGTGGAGGTCAGCCGCGCCCCCTGGGTGACGGAGGAGCCGATGATCGCCGAGATGCGGCTCCAGTTCTGGCGCGACGTGGCCGGGGAGATCGGGCGGGGCGCGCCGCCGCGCGCCCACGAGGTCGCCCGGCCGCTGGCGGCTGCGTTACGGGCCGAGGACGCGCCTCTCCTCGACGGGCTCGTCGCGGCCCGCCGCTGGGACATCTACCGCGATCCCTTCGAGGACGCGGGGCACTTCGACCGCTACCTTGACGCGACCGGCGGCAACCTCGCCTGGGCCGCGGCGCGCGCGCTCGGTGCGCCGGATGCCGCTGAGGGCACGGTCAGGGCCGCGGCATGGGCCCATGCGCTTGCCGGGTTCCTCGTCGCCGTGCCCGAACTCGAGGCGCGGGGCCGGAAGCCTCTGCCAGACGGACGGCCGCCGGCGGTCGCGGCGCTGGCGGGGCAAGGGCTCGAGCGGCTCGCGCAGGCGCGGGCGCGGCGGCGCGACGTCCCGCCGGCAGCCGCCTACGCGCTCTATGCCGGGTGGCAGGCCGAGACCGTCCTGAGGCAGGCACAGGCCGAACCGGCCCGGGTCGCGGACGGAACGCTGGGGCCGGGCGCGGCGGGGCAGAGCTGGAAGCTCCTCCGCCTCGGCCTCACCGGGCGGTGGTGATCAGGGATAGACCTCCTCGCGCGGGCGCAGCGCGAGCCAGATGAGAGCGCCGCCCGCCAGCGCGAGGAACGGCACCATCGCCACGTTCACCGCGTTCCAGCCCGACACCACGTCCTCGCCCGAGTTCATCAGGGCGCCCGATGCCACCGAGGCCACCGTGACGCAGCCGAAGACGAGGAAGTCGTTCATCCCCTGCACGCGCCCCCGCTCCTCGACCGAATGCGCCTGCGTGAGCAGTGCCGTCGCGCCGATGAAGCCGAAGTTCCAGCCCACGCCCAGGAGGATGAGCGCCCCGAAGAAGCGGTAGAGTTCCACCCCCGACAGCGCCATCCCGCCCGCGAGCGCCAGCAGGAACAGCCCGGCCGCCACGATCCGCATCGCGCCGAAACGGGCGATCAGGTGGCCGGTGACGAAGGAGGGGGCGTACATTGCGATGACATGGGCCGAGACCACGTCGGCCGCCGTCCCGGTCGAGAAACCGCAGCCTACCATGGCCAGCGGCGTGGAGGTCATCATCAGGTTCATCAGCGCGTAGGAGACCATGGCGCAGATGATCGCGACGGCGATCTTCGGGTCCCGCAGAAGCTCCATGCGCGACCGGCCGGCGGGTGCGTCCGCCGCGGGCGGCTGCGGCCTGGGCAGGTCGAGCGCGAAGAACAGGGCGGCGCCCACCACGTTGATCAGGGCCGCGGCGAGGTAGGTGCCGACGAAGGGAATCACCACGGCCTCGGTCGTCACCTTCACCAGCTGCGGCCCGATCAGCGCCGACAGCAGGCCGCCTGCCATGACGTAGGAGATCGCCTTGGGCCGGAACGCCTCGGACGCGGTATCTGCAGCGGCGAAGCGGTAGAAGCCCTGTGCCGACATGTAGATACCGGTCAGGTAGGAGCCCGCGAGGAAGACCGGGAAGTTGTCGGTCCAGAGACCCCAGGCCGACAGGAGCGCCCCGGCCGTGCCTCCGAGGGTGCCGACCAGGAAACCGGTCCGCCGTCCGAAGCGCTGCATCACGGCCGAGATCCACGGCGCGGTGGTCATCGAGCCGAAGACGATCAGCGAGATCGGCAGGGTCGCCAGAAGCGGGGTGGGCGCGATCATCAGGCCGGCGAGGCCGCCCACCACGAAGATCATCGGCATCTGCGCGCCGAGGATCGCCTGCGCTGCCACAAGCACGACGACGTTGCGCCGGGCGCGGCCGTCGTCGACAGGGGCGTCGCCCGAATTGTCCTGCGCCGCGGCGTCGGTGAGGCTGGTCTCCAACATGGCCGGAGGGCTACAGGATGGTCCGGGCGCGGTCCAGAGAGTCCGGTGCCGCAGGGAGGGGCCATGGCCGTCCGGATCATCGACACGCCCGGGGAGCTCGCTGCGGCAGCCGCCGAACTCGCCGCCCGTGAGCCGCGCTTCGCGCCGGTTCTCGCCGAGGGGCCGCTGCCGATGCGCAGGCGCCCGGACGGCTTCGGCGCGCTTCTCTCGGCCATCGTGGCGCAGCAGGTCTCCACCGCCAGCGCCGCGGCGATCTGGGCGCGGCTCGAAGCGGCGGGGCTGGCCGACGAGACGGCCATGGCCGCAGCGGGAGAGGCGGAGCTGCGTGCCTGCGGGCTCAGCCGGCAGAAGATGCGCTATGCCCGTGCGCTGGCGGCGGCGGGGATCGACTGGGACGCGCTCAGGTCCGCGGATACCGGCGAGGTCGTGCAGCGTCTCACCGCCGTGCCCGGTGTCGGGCGCTGGACGGCGGAGATCTACGCCAAGTTCGCGCTCGGACATGCCGACGCCTTCGCCGCGGGCGATCTGGCCCTGCAGGAGGCGGCGCGACGGCTCTTCGACCTGCCCGCGCGACCCTCCGAACGCGCGCTCCGCGCCATGGCAGAGGACTGGCGCCCGGTCCGCGCGGTTGCCGCCCGGGCGCTGTGGGTCTACTACCGCCTGAAGACCGACCGGGAGGGCGTATCGTGAGCAGGGTGCTGGATTACGGGCGGCAGGCGCCGCCGGAGGGATACGGGGCGAACCTCGTGATCTTTCTCCACGGCTACGGCGCGGACGGCAACGACCTGCTGGGCCTTGCCGAGCCCCTGATGCCGCACATGCCCGACACGGTCTTCGTCGCGCCCAACGCGCCGGAACGCTCGGTGATGAACCCCATGGGCTTCCAGTGGTTCCCGATCCCGTGGATCGACGGATCCTCCGAGGAACATGCGATGGAGGGCATGGCGCGTGCCGTGGAGGATCTCGGCCTCTTTCTCGATACCATCATCGACAAGGAGGGCGTGACCCCCGCCCGCACCATGCTCGTGGGATTCAGCCAGGGCACGATGATGAGCCTTCACGTCGCGCCGCGCCGGGCGGAGGCCGTGGCGGGGGTCGTGGGCTTCTCGGGCCGTCTCGTCTCGCCGGAGACGCTGGCAGAGGAGGTGGTGGTGCGCCCGCCCGTCCTGCTGATCCACGGCGACCAGGACGACGTGGTCCCGCCGCAAAGCATGCCCGAGGCCGCCGAGGCGCTGGAGGCCGCGGGCTGGCAGGAGGTCTACGCCCACGTCATGCAGGGCACCGCCCACGGCATCGCGCCCGACGGGCTGTCGGTTGCGCTTGCCTTCATGCGCGAGAAGCTGGGGATCGTCTGAGCCTCAGGCCTTCGCCCAGAGCTTCGGCTCGGCGAATTCGACCGAGTTGCCCGCGGGATCGCGGACATAAAGCGAACGCGCGCCGTTCGGCCAGCGGAAATCCGATTCGGCCGCGATGCCCGCCGCCTCGAGCCGGGCCCGTATCGCGTCGATCTCCGTGGCGCTCGCGGCGAAGCAGACATGCCCCGGGCCGTGGGCGCCGTGCGGGGGAACCGGCAGTGAGCCCGGCCCGGGCGGCAACTCGCTCGCGTCCGGGTTGAAGACGAGCAGGATCGCGGCACCCACGCGGTAGAACACGTGCCTCTCGCCCGCCCGCAGCAGCCGCTCGAAACCGAGCAACCCGCCGTAGAACGCCTCGACCGCGTCGAGGTCGCGGGCGTAGATCGCCGCTTCGAGGATGGCCGCGGGGGGCGGTGCTGGGGGAAGCTCTGGCATTGTTCCGGCCTCGCGCTAGCATACTTTCGGCGTGAACGCCCGGCACGTCCGCCGGGGTCCGCGCAGGCCTGCGGGCACGATCCTGCCATACCCTGTGGATATGTCACGAAACTGTCAGCGAGCCGCGTTAGACCCTCGGTCAAGGCGACACTGTATGTGGTGAGGCTTGCCGGCAGGAAAAGCCTAGATATAGTGTCAGTCAGGCAGGAGCGGGGCGCTCCCGCTCTGGTGCCGCGAGAGGGCAGACAGGGCGGGAACGGAGTCACCGATGCAGGTTGCAGGCGAGATAGAATTCAGAACGACCTTCGTGCGCGAGCCGGGCGCGCTGAAGCAGCATCCCGCGCTCGTGCTGAACGCCGATTATCGCCCGCTCAGCTATTATCCGCTCTCGCTCTGGCCC
>CAZUVG010000181.1:0-6308 GCA_964623765.1 uncultured Roseicyclus sp. | reverse complement strand
ACGATGTCCGCCGCCTCGCGGGCGACGTCGGTGCCGCGCCGGCCCATGGCGATGCCCACGTCGGCCTTCTTGAGCGCCGGCGCGTCGTTCACGCCGTCGCCGGTCATCGCGACCACGGCACCGGCCTCCTGCCAGAGGCGGATCAGATCGAGCTTCTGCTCGGGCGAGACGCGGGCGAAGACGTGGTTTTCGCGCAGCCCGTCATGGGCGTCCGCGTCCGCGCCGTCGCCCAGCCTGGGCAGGTCGCGACCCACTGTCGCCTTCGGGGTCTCGGCGAGCCCGACCTGCCGCGCGATGGCCGCCGCCGTCAGCGGCTGGTCGCCCGTGACCATGATGACGCGGATGCCGGCCCTGCGGCACCGTTCGATGGCGTCGGGCACGTCGTCGCGCGGCGGATCTTCCAGCGCCACCAGACCGAGCAGGGTGAGGTCCTCGTATGGGTCGGCCTCGGCGCTGTCGGCCTGCCGTTCGGCGAAGGCGAGCACGCGGTAACCCTGGGTGGCCAGGGCCTCGACCCGCGTCTCCCAGTCCTTGCGGGCCGCGTCGGACAGCGCCTCGTCCGCGCCGCCGTCGGTCGCGACCCGCGTCGCGACGGCGAGCACGGCCTCCGGCGCGCCCTTGACCGCGACGCGAAAGCCGCCGCCCGCCCGGCAATCCGCCCGGTGAACCGTCGCCATCATCTTGGTCTCGGCATCGAAGCTTTCCTCGCGCTCCTCGGGCTGGTCGTCGAGCAGACGGTCGCGCGCGAGGCCTGCGGCCGCCGCGGCGTGCAACAGCGCGATCTCCATCGGATCGCCGGTGCCGGCCGGATGGGCGCCCTCGGTCTCCCCGCCCAGTTCGGCGTTGTTGCACAGCGCGGCGACCTCCAGCAGGCGGCACGCCGCGGGCGAAGGCTTTTCGGGACGCCTGTCCTCGTCCCAGGGGGTCTCGTCGTCCTCTCCGGGCAGCGCGAGACGGGCCACGCGCATCCGGTTCTGCGTCAGCGTTCCGGTCTTGTCGGCGAAGATCACGCCGGTCGAGCCCAGCGTCTCGACCGCCGCCAACCGCTCCACCAGCGCGTTGCGGCGCGCCATGCGCCACATGCCGCGCGCCAGCGCCACCGTGGCGACGATGGGCAATCCCTCGGGCACCCCGGCCACGGCCAGCGCCACGGCCGTTTCCAGCATCGAGACGAGGTCCTTGCCGCCAAGCCAGCCCAGTGCCGCCACCGCCAACGCCACGATCAAGGTCACCGCCACGAGGTGGCGCGCCAGCCGGTCGAGCCGCTTTTCGAGCGGCGTCGCCTCCTCGCTGGCTTCCTCTGTCATCCGGGCGATGCCGCCCAGTTCGGTCTCCATGCCCGTGGCGACCACCAGTCCCGCGCCGCTGCCGCCGGTGATCGCGGTGCCCTTGAAGGCCATCGAGCTGCGCTCCGCGAGCGGGGCGTCGGGCTCCACGGCCCCGGTCGTCTTGGTGACGGGGACGGATTCGCCGGTCAGCGCGGATTCGTCGCAGGTCAGCCCGTTCGCCTCGATCAGGCGCAGATCGGCCGTCACGACGTCGCCCGCCTCCAGCAGCACCACGTCGCCGGGCACCAGATCCTCGGAATCGACGGTCGCGCTCCTGCCGTCGCGGCGCACCCTTGCCTGCACGGTGCCGAGGCTGCGCAGCGCCTCCATCGAGCGCACGGCCTTCCACTCGGTGATGAAGCCGATGGCGGCGTTGATCCCGATCGCGGCGAGGATCGCCGCCATCTGCACCATCTCGCCCATGGCGAAGGACAACACGGCGGCGACGCCGAGGATCGCGATCACGAGGTTGCGGAACTGGTCGGCGAGGATCTTCCAGGGGCGCGCCCTTTCCGCCTCGCTCAGGCGGTTGGGGCCGTGGGCCTCGCGCCGGCTGTGGACTTCGCCTGCGCCGAGACCCCGGTCGGGGTCGACCGACAGCGCCCCGGCGGTCTCGGAGATGGTACGGGCATGCGCGTCCGTCATGCGTTCTACTCCCGTTCTGGGCGATCCCGCGTCCTGCCCGGACCCTACGTCGACACGCGCGGACAATGCGCGGACTTGCCGTCCCTCAACGGAAAGGCGGATGCTCAGAGATCGAAGTCTCCGTCGAACCCGCCATCGCCGAGGCCGGGATCCTCTTCGGGCAGGGCCTCGCCCGCTTCGGCCTCGCCCGCGAAGGCGCCGGCAAGCGCATTGGCGAGGAGAACGCCCCCCGCCACGCCCATCGCGGTCTGCGCCGCGCCCGCCAGAAACCCGCCCGACGCGCCCTGCGGCATCGGTTGCGGCGGCCGGGCGCGTGCGCCGGGTACCGGGTCGGCGCCGAACAGCCCGGACAGGAACCCGCCGCCCTGCGCCTGCCGCGCCCGGTCGAGTTCGGCTTCGAGCTGCTCGATCCTCTCCTGCGCCCGGTTCAGGGCGTGGTCCTGCACGATGACGGTCTGCGCCATGTAGTAGGGCGCGCCGGGCTGGCGCGTCACGGCCTCGGCGATCAAGAGTTCGGCCGCGCCATCGCGCGCCGGGGCGTCGCGCTCGACGCGGGCGAGCCTGTCGAAGAGGCCTTCGATGGCCTCACGGTCGTTCTTGTCCATGTATCGATTCCTCCATGCAAGTCCTGCAGACGACATAGGGTCGCCTCAAAGCGGATGAAGGCCGTAAAGCTCCGACAGGAGCGAGCGCCCTCGCGGCGACGGCCGTTCGCAGCAGGATGCGCAGCCGCCGCAGCCGGTTCGAGGCGGACCGGAGGCCGAGCCGCCCCCACAGACACGCCGAAACCCTGGCGAGAACGAGGACCGGGAACGGCCGGACGTTCGCCGGGGCGATCCTTATGTCGTGGCCGAGCGCGGCGCGATGCATGTGCAGCGTTCCCGCCCACGTGAAATCACGCCGCCCGAAGGCGTCCACGTCACGCATCCGCTCCGCTGCCCCTGCCTCGTCCAACGCACCCTCCAAGCAAGCCCGATTCGACGCCGTCGCGGGATCGTATCAGTTTGCCGTGCCTTCGACCTTGTCGGCAGATCCGGTGCCCGTCTTCCGCTCGCTATGTCAGGCTCAGGATGGCGATGAGGATCGCGCTGGCCCCGCGCGCGAGATCGGCTTCGCTGCGCGCGCCCTCATGGCGCGCCGCGGATCGCCAGACCCCGACCAGCGCCACCGCGTTGTAGGGCAACGACAGACCGTAGCCGAGGCCGAGCGCAACCCATGGCAGGTCGGCCGTGATCAGGGCCAGAAAGGCAACGCTCGTCGAGATGTTGACGAAGAGGCCGCCGAAAACGACCCAGGTCCAGAACGCCTCGCCAAGCGGAAGATCGCCCATCCAGAGGGCACGAAGCCGTGTCATGGACCTATCCTAATCCGGCGTCCCGCGGGGAGCTAGCCGCCCGTTCGCACCGGCGAGGCCCGTCAACCGGGGCCAGGCCGTCCTGCTTGCTGCAGGTCCGCGGCACAAGCCGGAGCCTCACCCAGCAAGCGTCGCGACAAACCAGCCGCCACCGGTCATGAGGGCGATGGACAGCAGCGCGAGAAGCCCGTCCCGCGCCACAAGCGAGATCGAAAAGGCGGTGATGATCGAGGACGGCACGGTCGCCCCGAACGGAACGACCTCGAGCGGCGGGAGCGTGAGGGCAAGGACCAGGCATATCGCGGCGATCGCCCGCTCGAAGGCCCCGGCGGTCAGCCAGACGAGCCTGCGCCGCACCACCACGCCCAGGATCCGGACGACCGGACGCAGGACACGCGTCGTCTGGTGCAGGCGGCGGGAATTGAAGTCGCCACGGACCACGAAATCCGGAATCCACAGCGTCCTGCGCCCGAGCAGCATCTGGGCGGTGATGGTCACGATGATTCCGCCGAGAAGGGCCGAGGCGCCCGGCACGTCGCCGAGCGGGCTGAGCGCCAGAAGGCCCGCGCTCAGCAAAACTGGCGAGAAGGCATCCCGCCCGAGGCATTGGCGCAGATCGTCAACGGCCACGCGCTGCCGCGAAGCGGCGAGTGCGTCCAGCCGATCCAGAACCTCGGCCACTTCCTGCATGGCCTGCCTCCGTGGTTGGGTCCCGGCTTGCGGACTTCACCAGGGCAAGCGGTCAGAAGCACCGCGCTCAAAGGCCGGACACATGCCCGCAATGCGCAACGATCGCCATCCACTCCAATCAACCCTTGCGCAAACGGAGCCGTCCACACACGCGAGCACCCGCTCAGATGATCCTCTTCCGGATCGTCGAAGAGATCTGCTCGAAAGCGATCACCACGACGAGGATCACGAGGATGATGGCCGCGGCCTGATCGTAGCGGAACAGGCGCATCGCGGTCGACAACTCCACGCCGATGCCGCCGGCGCCGACGAGGCCAAGGGTCACCGCCGAGCGGATCGCCTTCTCGACGCTGAACAGCGAGGTTGCCGTCATCGAGGCGAAGCTTTCAGGCAGGATGGCGCCGAAGATCACCGAAAGCCGCCCGGCCCCGGTGGCGGTCAGCGCCTCGGACGGACCCTTGGGGACCTCTTCGAAGCGTTCCGAGTAGAAACGGGCCGCGAAGCCGATCGTGTCCATGATGATCGCCAGAATCCCGGCCAGGGGCCCAAGGCCCACGGTCACGACGAAGATCAGCGCCCAGATCAGGTCGGGAATGGTGCGCGCCACCGAGATCACGAACCGCGCGATGGTCCGCACCAGGGCGTTGGGCGCCGTGTTGCGCGCCGCCAGCAGCGCCAGCGGGATCGAGAACAGGCAGCCGAAGGTCACGCCGACCACGGCGATGTTGAGCGTCTCCAGCATGGCGTCGGCAATGCCGCGCGCGCCCGAGAAATCGGGGGGCACCGCCTGACCGATGAAGCGCACCAGGTTGCCCGCACCGCGGATCAGCCTGTCGATCGAGACCTCGGAGGCGACAAGCCCCTGGATGAAGAAGGCGGCGAAGCCGACGACGAGAACCCATGTCAGGGCCGACGGCGCGCGAAACCGCGGCGGCTGGTCCGGTCGGTCGGTCATGCGGCCGCTCCATCGGGTTGGGCGTCCACGCGGGTCATGCCGCTGTAGAGCGCGTCGAGCATCTCGCGATCCGCCTCGGCAACCGGGGCGTCGATCTCGATCCGGCCGGCCTTCATGCCGATGATGCGGTCGGCATAGTCCCGCGCAAGGTCGAGCTGATGCAGCGTGCACAGCATGCTCAGCCCCTCCTCGCGCACGATGCGCCACAGAAGGTCCAGCACCTCGCGCTCGGCCTTCGGGTCGAGGCTGGCCACGGGTTCGTCCGCGATAACCACCTTGGGCGCCTGCATCAGCATGCGCGCGATGGCGACGCGTTGCTGCTGACCGCCCGACAGCGCGTTCGGGCGGTGCAGGGCGCGGTCGGCCATGCCGACCCGGTCGAGGCACTCCATCGCGCGCGCCCTCTCCTCCGCGGTGGCCGTGAGGCCGAGGCAGGACAGAAGGCCCAAGCGATGACGTCCCATCGCGCCCAGAAGGACGTTCTGGAAGGCGCTCAGTTGCGGAACGAGGTGGAACTGCTGAAACACGTATCCCATGTCCTGACGGATCTGGCGCAGCTTGCGCCTCGAAGCCGTCGTGACGGCCTCGCCATGAATGCGGATCGTGCCCGATTGCACCGGTTCGAGCCCGTTCAGACTGCGCATCAGGGTCGATTTCCCGCAGCCATTCGCGCCCAGCAGCACGACGCCCTGTCCGGCCGGGACCTCGAACGAAACTCCGCGCAGCACCTTTAGGTTGCCATAGGATAGGTGAACCTGCTCCGTCGCAACGGCCGGGGTCATGTCCGCTGTCCTTTCGCATCGGGCCGGACAGAACAAGGGCGGCCGGTCATCGCGACCGGCCGCCCAGTCCGGGGTTGGCGTTATCACTCGTCGAGGGGGATACCCGCGACCTCGTAGGCTTCGCGCACGATGTCGTAGATCGCCGGATCGGTTTCGAACGACATGTAGGCGTCGCGCTCGATGAACTTGTCGGCGTTGCGCTCGGTCTCGGTCAGGCTCGCCCACAGCACGTCGGCATGTTCTGCCAGCGTCGCGCGCAGGGCGTCACGGCACTCCTGCGGCAGCGTGGCGCGCATCACGACCGGATCGCCCGGCAGCGTGTCCGTCTGGGCCAGCAGGCGATACTCGGTGTCGGGATCCTGCTCGCGGATCGCGTCCCAATCCTTGTTGCCGCCGCCCATGGCGTCGACGTCGCCGTTGATCAGCACCTGGATGCGCGCATCGCCCGCCATGACGATATCGACATCGCTCTCCGGGTCGAGACCGGCTTCGGCCATCAGCATCATCGGGAAGATGTGACCGGAGGTGGACCCGGCATCCTTCAGCGCCACGCG
>CAZUVG010000180.1:0-6314 GCA_964623765.1 uncultured Roseicyclus sp. | reverse complement strand
CTCTACCTGCTGTCGGATCTCTCCAGCGCGGTGACCGGCGAGGTGCACCATGTCGACTCGGGCTACAACGTCATCGGGATGAAGAACCCCGATGCGCCCGACATGACCCTGGAGCGCAAGGGGGAGTGAGCCGATGATCAATCCGCTGCCGCACGAGAAGGGGTTCCACGTGTCCTGGGACCAGATACACCGCGACGCCCGCGCACTGGCGTGGCGGCTCGACAAGCGCGGCCCGGGCGAGGACGGCGCGTGGCGGGCCGTGGTAGCGATCACCCGCGGAGGCATGGCGCCGGCGATGATCGTCTCGCGCGCACTCGACATCCGCATGGTCGATACGATCAGCGTCAAGAGCTACAACCACCAGACGCAGGACGCTCCCGTGGTGCTCAACCGGCCCGACGAAGGTCTCATGGGCGACGGTGAAGGCGTGCTGGTGGTGGATGACCTCGTGGACACCGGCAAGACGCTGGAAGTGGTGCGCGCGCTCTATCCCAAGGCGCATTTCGCGACCGTCTACGCCAAGCCCAAGGGCGAGCCGATGGTGGACACCTTCATCACCGGGGTCAGCCAGGACACCTGGATCTTCTTTCCCTGGGACATGGCGCTGCAATACGTCGAGCCCTATCGCGGCACCGACTGACCGAGAATTCCCACGAAGTCCGGCAGCAGCAAATGTTGCCCGTAGAATTCCTCAGGGCGCGGATACCGCGTCTTCGAGGAGGCTCCGCACCGCGGCAGGGTCGACATCCTCCGCCACGAAGGCCGCCCCGATCCCGCGAGCGAGGATGAAGCGCAGCCTGCCGTCCACCACCTTCTTGTCCTGCGCCATCAGGGCCATCAGGCCCCCGGCATCGGGTAGCTCGCCCGGAATGTCCGCGAGGTCGCGCTTCATCCCCATCTCCGCCAGGTGAGCGCGGACGCGCACGGGATCCTCCTGGCTGCACAGGCCGAGCCGGGCGGACAGCTCGAAGGCCAGCCCACAGCCGATCGCCACCCCTTCCCCGTGGAGGAGCCGGTCGGAATACCCCGTCGCCGCCTCCAGCGCGTGCCCGAAGGTATGGCCGAGGTTCAGGAGCGCGCGATCCCCCTGCTCGGTCTCGTCGCGCGCGACGATGTCGGCCTTCATCTGCACCGACCGACGGATCGCCTCGGCCCGGAGCGCGACATCCCCCTTCGCGAGCGTCGGGCCATTGGCTTCCAGCCACGCGAAGAAGTCCGCGTCGCCCAGAAGCCCGTATTTCGCCACCTCGCCGTACCCCGCAAGGAAGTCGCGCGGGGCAAGGGTGCCCAGCACGTCGATATCGGCCAGCACGCGCGCAGGCTGGTGGAAGGCACCGACAAGGTTCTTGCCGTGGGCCGTGTTGATCCCGGTCTTGCCCCCAACCGAGCTGTCCACCTGCGCGAGCAGCGTCGTGGGCACCTGCACGAAACGCACGCCGCGCCGGAGGATCGCCGCCGCGAAGCCCGCAAGATCGCCGATCACCCCGCCGCCGAAGGCGATCACGACGTCGCGCCGCTCGACCTTGCGCGACAGGAGCCAGTCGACCGTCTCGGTCAGATGCGGCCAGCCCTTCGTCGCCTCGCCCGGCGGCAGGATGAGGGCGTCGCTCTCGATGTCCGAGGCGGCGAGGCCCGCGCGCAGGGTCTCGAGATGATGGCGCGCGACGGTTTGCTCGGTGACGATCCAGCTGCGCGGACGCGGCAGCAGGTCCGCGATCTCCGCACCGGCCCGGTGCAGCAGCCCGGGCGCGATCCGGACGGCATAGGCGCGCTCGCCGAGGGGCACATGAACATCATGCGACAAATTACTGTTTTCCTGCATTTTTGGAAGAGTTCTCCACCACTCCCGTAGCGACAAGGCGCTCCAGAACGTGACCAGCCGTCTGAGCGATCGACCAGTCGGGCTCGACATGAAGCTTCATCGGAGCGAGCCGGTAGACCGGCTCGCGTTCCGAGAGCAGTTCCGACAGGGTCTCCCTCGGGTTCTCCGTCAGCAGGAGGGGGCGCGTCGTCTTGTGGCGGACGCGGCTCCAGAGAAGGTCGAGGTCCGCCTCCAGCCACAGCACGGCCGCCTTGCCGGTCAGAAGCGCGCGGTTGCGATCCGACAGCCATGCTCCGCCGCCGGTGGACAGGATGCAGGGCGGTTCGTCCAGCAGGCGCGCGATCACCTGCGTCTCCTTCTCGCGGAAAAAGGGCTCCCCATAGCGCTCGAAGATCTCGGCGATGGACTGCCGCGACCGCTCGACGATCTCGGCGTCGGAATCGCGCAGGGCGACGCCGAGCCGGGCCGCCAGAACCCGGCCCACGGCGGTCTTGCCCGCGCCCATCATCCCGATGAGCACGACGGTCCTGCGCAGCCGCAGGGCGGTCTCTGGCGCGGTTTCGCCCATCATCGAAAATTTTCCGTCAGCCCGCTGGTATCCATGCGTCCGGCATGGCTTATAGTGAAACGCGTGGCGCGGCAAACCTTGCCGGGCCGGCCGGCCCGTGCGCCTATTCTTCCGGGCCGGGCCGCGGATACGATCCGGGATACGCCCGGACCGGGCAGTCAAGGGGCCGGCCCCTGCGGGCCGCGACGCACGAACGGACCGATCTCATGGGGCGCCTGATCCGCTATCTCCTGATCCTGATCCTCCTGGCTGCCATCGGGCTGGTGGCGTGGTCCTATTCGGGCCTCCTGGTGCCCGACCGCCAGACGGTGACAGAGCCGGTGGACCTCGGGCGTGACTAGGCGGCGCCTCACGCGTCTCGTGGCCGTGGGGCTTCTGCTCGCAGGCGCGGCCGGCGCGCAGGACGCGGTGGAAGAGATCGTGCCGCCCACCCTTCAGGACATGCCCCGGACACTGGAGCCGCCGTGGCTGTCGGACACCGTCACGCGCCCGCACGCCAACGTTGCCAACTCGGTCGAGCGGCCCGAGATTACGGTCCTGCCGCTCGACGCGGTGGCGCTCGATGCCGTCGGGCTCCTGCCGCGCGCCATCACCGGGCTGCCCGACGACCTTTGGGGCGCGTCGGATCCCGAGACGCTGGCGCGACTGTTCCGCGCGCAACCGGCAGGCGGGTTGCCCGCGGTCCTGTCGTTCACGCGGAGCCTCGCGCTGGCCGAGCTTGCCCCGCCCGCGGGCGGGCAGGACGGCGCGCTTTTCCTCGCCCGGCTCGACATGCTGCTCGAGCGCGGCGCGCTCGATCCCGCGCTCGCCCTGATGGAGCGGGCAGGGCCCACCGATCCGCAGGTCTTTCGCCGCTTCTTCGACGCGAGCCTGCTGACGGGCCATGGCGACCGCGCCTGTGCGGCAATGAAGGCAAATCCCGACATCGCGCCGACCTTCCCCGCGCGCATCTTCTGCCTCGCGCGGCACGGCGACTGGGCCGCCGCGGCGCTGCTGCTCGGCACCGGCGAGGCGCTGGGGCGGATCACGCAGGAGGAAGGCGACCTGATCGCTCGCTTCCTCGACCCCGAGCTCTTCGAGGGCGAGCCGCCGCTGCCGCCCGACCCGGATCTCACGCCGCTCGCCTTTACCATGCGCATGGCGATCGCCGAACGGCCCGACCTCACCGGGGCGCCGCTCGCCTTCGTGCAGGCGGACCTCTCGCCGCTCGCGGGATGGCGGGCACAGCTCGACGCGGCGGAGCGGCTTACCCGCTCGGGGGCGATCGAACCGCAGCAGTGGTTCGCCATCTACACCGCCCGCGTGCCCTCGGCCTCGGGCGGCGTCTGGGACCGCGTGGCCGCCGTGCAGGCGCTCGACGCAGCACTGCTCGCGGGCGACGCGAGTGAGGTCGCCCGACACCTTCCGCCAGCCTGGGACCACATGTCCGAGGCCAGCCTGGAGGTCGCCTTCGCCACGATCTTCGCCGAACGCCTGAGCCGTGTCGCACTGACCGGGGAAGCCGCGCGGCTCTCCCGCCGCATCGGTCTGCTCTCGCCCATCTACGAGCGCGTCGCGCAGGCCAGCGCGCCGCAGGGCGCGGCCGAGGCGCTCGCATTCGCCGTGGCCCGCGGCCTTCCGGCAGTCGCGCCACCCCCGGAAGATCCGCTGGCCGCTGCGGTCGCCGCCGCCTTCACCGATCCCCCGCCGGACCACCGCTACCGCTGGTTCCTCGACAACGACCGCACCGGCGAGGCCTTCCTGCGCGCAGCACTCGTCCTCGGCGACCGCGGCTCGGACTATGCCGACATCACCGATGCGCTTGCCATGTTCCGCGGCGTCGGGCTCGAGGCGCTCGCCCGGCGCGCGGCGCTGCAGCTCTTGCTGACGGGAGGCTGACATGGCGGCCCCGCGCGACGACGCCGACTGGATCTCCGCCTTCCTCGACGCCTACGCTGCCGAGCAGGGGGCGGCACGCAACACGCTTCTGGGCTACGGGCGCGACCTGAAGGACGCGGGCGGCTGGCTCGCGCGGCGCGGGTCGGGCTTCGCCACGGCCGACCGCGCCGGGCTAGAGGCCTATCTCGCGGGGCTCGAGGCAGAGGGGCTGTCGCCTTCCACCCGCGCCCGGCGCCTATCGGCGCTGCGGCAGCTCTACCGCTTCGCCCATGACGAGGGCTGGCGGGCGGACAATCCCTGCCTGCAGATCCGCGGCCCGTCGAAGACCCGCACCCTGCCCAAGGTACTCGGCATCGAGGAGGTAGAGCGCCTTCTCCAAACCGCGCGCGCCACCGGCAGGACCGAGGGCGAACGCCTCCGCAACGCCTGCCTGTTCGAGTTGCTCTACGCCACGGGCCTGCGCGTCAGCGAACTGGTCTCCCTGCCCGCCGCCGCGCTCAGGGGCGACCCGCGGATGCTTCTCGTCCGGGGCAAGGGCGGCAAGGAGCGGATGGTCCCCCTCACCGAACCCGCGCGGGAGGCCGCGCAGGCCTGGCTTGCCCATCTCGATGCCGAGCAGGACACCGTCCGCCGCGAGAAGAGCACGCCCCCGTCCCCGCACCTCTTCCCCTCGCGCGGGAAGGCGGGGCACCTGACGCGGGTGCGCTTCTTCACGCTGGTCAAGGAAATCGCGGCGCAGGCGGGGCTCGGCCCCGACCGGGTCACGCCGCACACGCTGCGCCACGCCTTCGCGACGCATCTGTTGCAGAACGGCGCCGACCTGCGGGCGATCCAGACACTGCTCGGCCATGCCGACATCGCCACGACCGAGATCTACACGCATATCCTCGACGAACGCCTGCGCGGTCTCGTGCTCGACCGCCACCCGCTGGCCGCCGACGACTGAAGCCCGGCACGACGCGAGGCCTTGCCCGGACCCGGCCGCCCGCCCATAACGCTTGGCATGGAAACGCTGCCCGAAACCTCCGGCCTCGGCCTCGCCGAGCCAACGACGTGGATCACCGCGGCGGTGATCCTGCTCCTGCTGTTCTGCTCCGGCTTCTTCTCGGGCTCGGAGACCGCGCTGACCGCCGCCTCGCGCGGCAAGCTTCGCACGATGGTCGACAAGCGCGAACCGGGTGCCAGGGGCGCCGAGCGCGCGCTCAAGCTCAAGGAGGACAACGAGCGGCTGATCGGCGGCATCCTTCTGGGCAACAACCTCGTGAACATCCTCGCCACGTCGATGGCCACGGCGCTGTTCACGGTGGTCCTTGGCGAAGGCGGCGTGGCGGTGGCGACGCTGGTAATGACAGCGCTGGTGCTGATTTTCTCGGAAGTGCTGCCCAAGACCTACGCGATCAACGATCCCGAAAAGACCGCTGCGCGTGTCGCGCGGCCCGTCGGCGCGATCATCTCGGTTCTCGCACCGGTGGTAGCGATGGTGCGCGCCATCGTGCGCGGCGTGCTGCGGCTTTTCGGCGTGAAGATCGAGGCTGGCGCCAACATGGTCTCGGTTCAGGAGGAGATCATCGGCGCGCTCTCCATCGGCCATTCCGAGGGCGTGGTGGAGAAGGAACACCGCGACCGTCTCCTCGGCGCGCTCGACCTGCACGAGCGGACGGTAGAGGAAATCATGCTCCACCGCTCGGGCATCGAGATGATCGACGCCGACGCCCCGCCCGAGGAGATCCTGTCGCAGGCGCTGCAAAGCCCGCACACCCGCCTCCCCGTCTTCCGCGGCGAGACCGAGAACATCGTGGGCGTCGTCCATGCAAAGGACCTCTTGCGCGCGATCGACCGTCTGACCCGCGGCGAGGACGCGCCGGGCATCGCCGCCTTCGACATCACCGACGTCGCGATGAAGCCCTACTTCATCCCCGAAACGACGACGCTCGACGACCAGATGCGCCAGTTCCTGCGCCGGCACACCCACTTCGCGCTCGTCGTGGACGAATACGGCGCGCTGCGCGGCCTCATCACGCTGGAGGACATCCTCGAGGAGATCGT
>CAZUVG010000179.1:0-6332 GCA_964623765.1 uncultured Roseicyclus sp. | reverse complement strand
TGCTTCACAGGGCTGACACAAAGCGGGAGTGCGGCCATGCGAATCTGTCTAATCCATCCCAACTACCATTCCGGCGGGGCGGAAATTGCGGGCAACTGGCCGCCCGCCTGGGTGGCCTACCTGGCCGGGTCGCTCAAGGCGGCAGGCTATACCGACATTCATTTCATCGACGCGATGACCGATCACCTGAGCCCCGACCAGTTGCGGGTGAAGCTGGCCGAGATCCAGCCCGACGTGGTGGGCACGACGGCCATCACCCCCTCGATCTACGTCGCCGAGGAGACGCTGGCGGTGGCGAAAGAGGTGTTGCCGAATGTCAGGACGGTGCTGGGCGGCATCCACGCGACCTTCATGTACAAGCAGGTGCTGAGCGAGGCCGACGGCATCGACGTGATCGTGCGCGGCGAGGGCGAGGAGATCATCATCGAGCTGATCCGCGCCATGGACGAGGGGCGCTGGCCCGCGGACCGCAAGTCGATCAAGGGGCTGGCCTATCGCGACGGCGACGAGATCGTGGCGACGCCCGCCGCGCCCACGGTCAAGGATCTCGACGGGATCACGCCGGACTGGTCGCTGCTGAAATGGGACAGCTACATCTACGTGCCGCTGGGCGTGAAGGTGGCGATCCCCAACATGGCGCGCGGCTGCCCCTTCACCTGTTCCTTCTGCAGCCAGTGGAAATTCTGGCGCGACTACCGCGTGCGCGACCCGATCAAGGTGGTGGACGAGATCGAGAACCTCGTGAACGAGCATGGCATCGGCTTCTTCATCCTCGCCGACGAGGAGCCCACGATCAACCGGCGCAAGTTCATCCAGTTCTGCGAGGAGCTGATCGCCCGCGACCTGCCCGAAAAAGTCCAGTGGGGCATCAATACCCGCGTCACCGACATCATGCGCGACAAGGAGTTGCTTAGCCTCTATCGCCGCGCGGGACTCGTCCACGTCTCCCTCGGGACCGAGGCGGCGGCGCAGATGAAGCTCGACCAGTTCAACAAGGAGACCCGCGTCGCCGACAACAAGGAGGCCATCCGCCTGCTGCGCGAGGCCGACATCTTCGTGGAGGCGCAGTTCATCGTCGGCCTCGACAACGAGACGCCCGAGACGCTGGAGGAAACCTTCCAGATGGCCTGGGACTGGCAGCCCGACCTCGCCAACTGGGCGATGTACACGCCCTGGCCCTTCACGCCGCTCTTCCAGGAACTGGGCGACAAGGTCGAGATCTTCGATTTCTCGAAATACAACTTTGTCACGCCCATCATGCGGCCCGAGGCGATGGACCGGGCAACCCTGCTCGACCGGGTCATGCACAACTATCGTCGCTTCTACTCGCGCAAGGCGCTGTTCCACTATCCGTGGCGCGGTACCGGCTACCGGCGGCGCTACCTTCTGGGCTGCCTCAAGGCCTTTGCCAAGGCCGGCTTCCAGCGGTCCTTCTACGACTTGGGCAAGCACAATTACTGGGGCCCGCAATCCAAGGAAGGCGTCAACTTCAACTTCGACCGTACCCGCACCATCGCCAAGGCGCAGATGGACGACTGGCAGTCCACGCAGGACCTCGCCGCGCAGAAACGCGCCCGCAAGGTCTCGCGCGACACGTCCTTCAAGATGCCGAACGGCGCGGAGGTGAGGCCGGCGGCACAGGCTGTCAAAGCCTGCGGGGGCGGCACCGAGCAGATGGTCGAACCCGCGGAGTGAGCCCATGGCCACGGCATTGAGACCGGCGGAGGGCCGCATCGGCCCCAACGCCGTCCTCCAGCTCGTCCCCGTCCTGCGCGACGCGGCCGGCGAGGCGGTGACGGCAAAACTGCTGGCACGCGCAGGCATCGTCGAACTGCCCGATCCGGATGCCGGGCTGATGGAGGAGGCGCCCGCCGCACGCCTGCACCAGGCGCTTCGTGCCGAGATGCCAGATGCCGCCCCCTGCCTCGCCCGCGCGGCGGGGCTGGCGACCGGTGACTACATCCTCGCCCACCGCATCCCGGGCAAGGCACAGGCGCTCCTCCGCCTCATGCCCGCGCGCCTGTCCGCGCCGATCCTCGCCCGCGCGGTGGCGAAACACGCCTGGACCTTCTGCGGCTCAGGCGAGTTCCGCCTTGTTTCCGCATGGCCGCCCGTCTTCGAGATCGCGGACAACCCCGTCGTGCGCGGCGAACGTTCCGAGACGCCCCTCTGCCACTGGCACGCCGCCGTCTTCGAGCGCCTCTTCACGACGCTCTGCGGCGCGGTATGGCGATGCCGGGAGACGCGGTGCTGCGCGCAGGGCCAGCCAGCCTGCCGCTTCGAGCTGCGGCGCGGCGCGCCGGACTGACGGGCGCCGCGCCCCTTCACCCTGACGGAAAACTCACGCCGGAGGCCCTGCGTTCGCGCGGGCTGGATGCCCGCGTGAAGGCGATCCGCTCAGGGCAGGAAGCGGTCGGGATCCACTGCCTCGAACCCGCGGCGCACCTCGAAATGGAGGAACGACGGATCGCCTTCGCCGACCTCCGCCACCTGCTGGCCGCGGCTCACGCTGTCCCCGCGCGAGACGGAGATGTTGCGGATGTTGGCATAGACCGTCAGCAGCCCGTCGGCGTGACGGATCACGAGGATCGGCACGCGGTCGGTGTCCTGCGTGATCGCCGCAACCTCGCCGTCGCCCGCCGCGCGAACCGGCGTGCCGGGAGAAGCCGAGATGTCGATTCCCTCGTTGGAGGCCGAGTAGGCGCGCAGGATCGAGCCCTCGACGGGTCGGATGAAGCGCGCCGAGGTGTCCGGCTCGGGCGCGGCCGCAGGTGCCGGGGCGGGTGCCGGCGGGGTAGGGCCGCCGCCTGTCTCCGGCGGCAGCGGCGCCTCCGTGACCGGGTCGGGCAGGGGCTGGGCGGCCGAGGGCGGTGTGGGCGCGATGCTGTCGCCCGGTCGTGCGGCGGCGGGTTGCGGCGCATCGTCGTCGAGCACGATCGGGATGATCAGGAACTGCCCCTCGCGCACGGCGAGATCGGGGCCGAGTCCGTTCCACTCCGCCAGCGCCCGCACGGAGACCCCGTAGAGCCGCGCGACGGAATACGCGGTCTCGCCCCGGCCGACGCGGTGGCGGACCGGCTCCACCCCCGGCTGGACGCCAGGCACGGCGGCCGGCTGTCCCGCTTCCGCCTCGTCGATGGCACCCCGCGCGATCGAGGCGATGTCGGTTCCGCTCTGCCCCTGCGGCGTCACCATCCGGGGCAGGGCGAGCACCTCCCCGTCGCGCAGCACGTCGCCTGCGGCGCGGCCGTTGAAGCGCGCCACTTCCTGCGGCGGCAGGCCGATGCGGTTTGCCACGTCGGCCACCGTGTCCCCGCGCCGGGCGACGGCAACCTGGTAGCTGTCGTAGGTGATGAGCCCCCGCGCGTCCGGTTCCGGCCGCGGCGCCGTCTCGGTCCGGGCGCCGGAGATCGCATTGTTGCGGAAGTCGAAGTCGAGCGGCGCAGGCGCACCGACGCATCCTGCCAGCAGGCTCGCCGAAAGCCCCGCTGCCACGAGGCCCATCCGGCCGCCCCGCCGCATCCTGTCGTCCTTTCGAGTCCTGTCTTCCGTCGACATTCCGATCCCACCCTGGCCCGAGCGCCCGGCCACGTCCCGGCTTCCGCTTCGCCCCGTTATAACCGAGCAAGCCGCGCTTTCCAGCCCCGGCCCGCGCGAGAAGGCCCGCGCGCGGTTCAAGGCCATCAATCCTCCGCGATCCCTTCCACCAGCGGCACGAAGCGCACCGGCAGAAGCTCGGTGTAGTCGAAGCCCCGCTCGCTCCGGGTGACGCGGATGAGGCTCTGCACCGTGTCCGACTGGCCCACCGGCACCACCATGATGCCGCCCACCTTGAGCTGCGCCAGAAGCGGGCCGGGCGGGTCCTCGGCAGCCGCCGTGACGAGAATGCGGTCGAAGGGTCCCTGTTCCGGCAGGCCGAAGCTGCCGTCGCCCGTGAGCACCGTGATGTTTGCGTAACCCAGACGCGTGAACAGGGCCTCCGCCGCCCGCGTGAGGCCACGGTGGCGGTCGACCGTGTAGACCCGCCGCGCAAGCTGGCTCAGCACCGCCGCCTGGTAGCCCGAGCCCGTGCCGACCTCCAGCACGGTGTCGCGCGGCTCGACCTTCAGGGCCTGCGTCATCAGCCCCACGACCGAGGGCTGGCTGATGGTCTGCCCGCAGGAGATCGGCAGCGGCATGTCCTCGTAGGCACGGTCGGCGAAATGGCCGCGGACGAAGGCGCCTCGGTCGATCCGCTCCATCGCGGTGAGAACGCGCCCATCCGTCACGCCCTTCTGGCGCAGCTGGAACAGGAACTGCATCTTGCGCTCGGGATCGTCCATCACGCCCCGGCCATCATTCCAGGGCCGCCCTGAGACCTTCGAGCGCCTCGTGCGCGGTGAGATCGGCGCGCATCGGTGTGACCGAGACATATCCGGCCTGGTTCGCGTGGACATCCGTGCCGGGCTCGGTCGAAACGCCCTGCCTGCCGCCCACCACCCACAGGAAGCGTCGCCCGTTCGGCGCCACGTGCGGCTGGGCGCTGAAGCCGGTTCCGCGGCGGAACCCCTGCGCCGTCACGCGCGTGCCCTGCACGTCGGCGGCGGCGACCGGCGGGAAGTTCACGTTGTAGAAGACCCGGTAGTCGGAGCGGTCCCAGTGCCCTTGATCGAGAAGGCTGCGCACCAGTCCCGCGCCGTGGGCCGCGGCGGCCTCGAACGGATCGTCGAGGCCGGCGTTTCCCGGGCCGAAATACTGGCTGAGCGCGATTGCCGGCAGGCCCTGCAGCGCGGCCTCCATCGCGCCGCCGATCGTGCCGGAATACAGGACGTTCTCCGCGGCGTTGTTGCCCCGGTTCACGCCCGAAAGCACCAGATCGGGCGGCGCATCCGCCAGCACGTCGTAGAGCGCACCGAGCACGCAGTCGGCAGGCGAGCCCTCGGCGGCGAAGCGGCGGGGGCCGAGCTCGGCGATCATCGTGGGATGGACGTAGGAGATGCAGTGCCCCACGCCCGACTGCTCGAAGGCGGGGGCCACGGTCCAGACCTCGCCCCCGGGGCCCGCGACCTCCTCGGCGATTGCGCGAAGTGTCTCGAGGCCGGGTGCATTGATCCCGTCGTCGTTGGTGATGAGGATGCGCATGGAATGTCCCTGGCGGTCGCACGGCCGTCCCGCCCGCGTGTAACGCCGGGTCGGGGCGGCGGCAAGGCGGGGCAACCGCCTCGGCGCGGGGCGTTGCAGATCGGCAGGCGCCGGTTCAGGTCGTCGTGCGAAAGTCCCGCACCGCGAGCGCGAACATGGCCAGTGCAGCGAGCCCCGCAATCGCCGCGTAGGCAAGACTGGTTCCGAGGTTGGCCGCGAAAATGCCGGAAAGCGCCCAGCCCACGGCGAGGGGATAGGTCGCCACCCGTAGCCGCGCGGCCGCGGCCGCCGCGATGACGAGCGCCAGGATGAGCCCCGCCCAGCTGAGACCGTCCGCGCCGCCGAATCCGTAGCCCGCCGCCACGTTGGAGAGCGCGACGCAACTCGCCGCGGTCAGCCATCCCGCGTAGAGTCCGACCGGCCAGGCGAGCCAGGCGCGATCCTGCGCAGGCGCGAGCAGCAGCGCCCAGAGCGCGCCTGCCAGCATGACCCAGATCAGCACCGTCGCCGCGACGGGGGCCGTGGCCGCGACCGACAGCCACGACGCGCCCACCGCGAGGCTCGCAAAGAGCGGCCAGCGGGTGCGGTCCCAGCCCGGATCGGTGTCGCGCTTGAGCAGGCCGAAGCCCGCCGAGGCCACGAGCCACAGGTAGATCACCCCCCAGATCGAGAAGGCCCAGCCCGCCGGCTGGATCGGCGGATCGTCCACCGGCACCGGCAACTGGTCCGGGTCGAAGCCCGAAAAGGGTTCGGCCACGAAGGGCGACATGGCGAAGGCGACGGTCGCCACCACCACCAGCACTGCCTTCAGCCGGGCGGTGTCCTTGGGATCGTCGGGGCGTTCGAGCGGCGTTTCGTCAGGCAAGGTGTCCCTCGGGCGTGATACGGGTCTTGCCGCCCAGCCACGGGCCGAGAACCTGCGGCAGGCGAACCGAGCCGTCTTCCTGCTGCCCGTTCTCAAGGACGGCGATGAGACAACGCCCGACGGCCAGTCCCGATCCATTGAGCGTGTGCACGAATTCGGGCTTGCCGCCGCCCGCGGGACGGAAGCGCGCGTTCATCCGCCGCGCCTGGAAGTCGCCGCAGGTCGAGACGGACGAGATCTCGCGATAGGTTTCCTGCCCCGGCAGCCAGACCTCGATGTCGTAGGTCCGCCGCGCGCCGAAGCCCATGTCGCCGGTGCACAGCACCACCGTCCGGTAGGGCAGGCC
>CAZUVG010000178.1:0-6355 GCA_964623765.1 uncultured Roseicyclus sp. | reverse complement strand
TGACAGCAAAACCCCGGCCATCATGGTAGATTCAACTCGCCGCTCCGTTGACCGCCTTCGCTTTCGATATTCGTCCGGCAAGATCGACGCGGGAAAAATGTATCTCTGGCGGCGTCGCGAATACATCACCGGCTGACCTGCCGCAGTTGCCCCGCAAGCGGTTCCGGTGTAGGGTGGCCGCACTACGCGGATCAGGGATATTTGCGACATGCCAGCACGAACGACCGCGCAAGAACTCGCTGCGCTCACCGCGAGCGTGACCGCTTGGCGAGAAGAAGACAAGCGCGAGCGGCAGGAGGCCAGGGAGCAGCGCGAGTCGATGGCGAATGACATCGACAGTATTCGCGCCGATGCAGCCGAGACCCGCGCGCATCTCGCCGGTCTGGAGCGCGACGTGGAGGACGCCAAGACCGTCACCGACCAGGTGAAAGGGTGGCGGGCGATCGCAACCGGAATCGTCATCGCCTTCGGCCTGCTCGGCGCGGGCTTCCTGTTCTTCAAGGACCACGTCGCTTCCTTCATCCGACACGTCATCACAGGAGCCTGACATGAAAGTCCCGGCACATAAGACGAAGATCATGGTTCACTGCCTCGCCACACCACCGTCGTGGGGGCAGGGTAAGACCGCTTTGCAGATGGTGCGGGAGGTAACGCGCTGGCACACTGACCCAAAGCCGCAAGGGCGAGGCTGGAAAGCGATCGCCTACGCCGAGATCATCGACTATGAGGGCCGCCGCGCCAAAGGCCGTGACCTGAACAACGATGGTAATACATTCGACGACACCGGCGCGGGCGCTTCGGGTCACAACACTGACACGATCCACCTCGCGCTGGCGGGCGGGCGCTGGCCTGACGGGCGCTGGGGAGAGCGCACAGACGCCTTTTCTGACCACTTCACGCCCGCGCAAGATCGCGCGCTGCGCGAGGCCATTGCGGAAATCGAAAGGCTTGCCGGGCGCAAGCTGAAGGTTCTTGGACATAACGAGGTATCATCCAAGGGGTGCCCCGCATTCGATGTGCCGACGTGGTATCCGCAGAAGCCGCGCGAGGTATATCCGAAGGCCGCGCCCGCCGCGCCATCGCCCGCCCCGCGCCCTTCGCGCTCGCTGCTCGACATCATCCTGAGCCTGTTCAAGAGGACGTGACCATGAAACTCGTTCCCAACTGGCGCGGCAGTCTTCGCTGGGCGTCCATTCAACTCGCCGGGCTCGGCGCGGCGCTTTCTGTCGCGTGGCTGGCCGTGCCCGAGGATCTGAAGGCGTCCTTTCCGGCGTGGGCGCAGGACATCTTGGCCCTGCTCATTTTCGTCGGGGTCATCGTGGGCCGCCTCTGGGATCAGGGTGCCGCCGAATGAGCGCCCTTCTCGCCCTTGCAGATTTCTGGGAACTCATCGTCGGCGCGTTAGGGGTTCTCGCGGCTGTCTTTTTCCGCTACAGGGCAAAAAGGGCCTCCGAGCGCGCTGCCACGGCTGAACGCAGCGCCGCCACCCACAAGGAGATGCGCGACCATGAGCGCAACGCTTCGCAGAGTTCTGACGCCGATCTGGTTGATCGGCTCACTCGTCGCCCTTAGTGCCTGCGTCCCGGCGGGCGACTTCTGCGAGGTAGTCCGCGGCGAACTTGTCTTCGCGCCCGAGACGGCTCAAGCGGTGGTTCGTACGGATCGCCCTGTCGCAGAAGCGATCGACGCCCAAAACGCCTACTGGCGCGGCAACTGTCGGTGACAAGATGCTCTGGGATTTGTCGCGCATGGTCCACGACACGCTCTACCAAGACGCCTCGCAGAGCCTGTGTGCCCGTGCCTACGACCGGCACCGCGACTCCCTTTTCTGGCGCGTCTGGATGCGCGTCTTCGGGCCACTGCACTGCGCCCGCTCTTTCCACCATCACAGGAGGAAACGACCATGGACCCTTGGGTGATGGCTTTCGTTATCTGTATGCCGAACGCAGTGACTGGCCCGGACTGCCGCGGCTTCGAGATCGGCCCGTTTGAAACCGAGCAGACCTGCGAGGCATCTGGTGCCCTCGTCCGACAACTTATTGAGGCAGACCTGATCGCAAACGGTTATGGCGCGGCGCGCATTTCCGAGCACCACTGCTACCAGCCCGAGCCGCCTGGGGAGCCTGTCTGACATGGAAACGGGCTATCCCCTCAGCGACGAACTGGCGCGGCAGGCGCTGGAAGCCAAGGAGCGGAACCACGGCAGCGTGGCGGAAGCGGCAAAAGAGCTTGGCATAAACTACCACACTCTCAGGAACCGCCTGAAGACGGCCCGCAAGCGTGGTTTGCACCTGTCCGAAGGCGCGCGGCACGTCGTGGACCGCGCTCGGCTTGGCTACACCGAGGCCAAGGGCGGCTGGATTCATGACTACGACGAAAGCGGGAAGAAGATCGGAACGACTCGCTGGTCGGCGGAGGACATCGCCTCCACAGAGGATGTTGCGGAAAGCCTTCGCGCCGCACTGGAAGGTATTACACCTGGCGCATACGCCGACGTGCCTGCGGCCGCGCCGTCTACGGGGGCGTTGCTGGTTCTGGATCTGGCGGACGTACACATCGGAAAACTCTCTGTAGCCTCTGAGACCGGCTACTCGTACTCGCGGGAAGCGGCCGTTGAACGGATGCTGCGCGGCACCGACGTTCTGCTAGGCAAATCTCGCGGGCACGGCATTGCACGTGTGCTTTTTGTTGTCGGTAACGACATCCTGCACGTAGACGGCGCCAAAAAGCAAACGACAAGCGGGACGCCGCAGGACACCCACGGCAGCGTCCACGAGATGTACCACGACGCGCAGGCGGCCTACATCGCAGCGATAGAGCGTTGTGCAGCCGAGTACGTTGTGGACTTGATGTATTGCCCCTCCAACCACGATTGGCTCATGGGGTGGGCGCTGGCGAACAGCATCGGCGTGTGGTTCCGCGATCACCCTAACGTGCGTAGCTCGGACTACTCCCTGTCCGAGCGCCACCGGAAATATTACCGCTACGAACAGAACTTGATTGGCCTGACGCACGGCGACGGGGCCAAGGAGTCGGACCTGTACGCGCTCATGATGACCGAGGCAAGAAGTCATGTATCGGAGTCTGTGTTCCGATACTGGTACCTGCATCACTACCACCACAAGATCCGAAAGGCGCAGGGCGTGCGGCCGCACGATCGGGAGAAAGACCATATCGGTCTGACCGTAGTGAAGTCGGGGGTAGCTTCGCAGGCGGGGGATAACGCACTCATTGAGTACGTGCGCAGCCCCTCGCCACCAGACTCGTGGCACGACAGGAATGGCTACGTGAACAGGCAGGCGGTAGAGTGCTTCGTACACGACCCGCACGAAGGTCAAACCGCCCGGTTCACGCACTGGTTTTGATTTGTCGTCCGCGGGTCAGATCAGTCTTTAAGTCGCCCGCCCTCGCGTTTTTTCAGTCGGTGCAAATGCGATACCGAAATCCCGGTGTCTTTTGATACCCGCGCGAGCGATTCGCCCTCGTCCAGACGGTCGCGCGCCGCGCGCAGGTAGGCATCGCTGTACTTAGCGCCGTGCGCTTTTTCGCCCGCAGGCCGCTCGCGCAGGCACCACGCGGTGCCGTGCGCCATCGCATCTTGGACGTTATCCGCCCGCGTACCCCAGTATAGGTGTTTCGGGTTTACACAGCCTAGATGCCCGTTGCCACATGTATGGCAGACCTCGTGCTTTGACGATGGCTTAGGGCCGTGATGCCGCATAGCTACTACGACATGGCTACCGAGGTTGCCGCCCTTGTAGCGCATCCATCCGTACCCAGAAGCGTTGCGGTAGAACGGGTAAATGGTGCACTCATCGGTATCCGAGCGAAGCGCCTCGTCTATGAACCTTTGCGCGCTTCCAGGACTCACTCTGCCCGCCGACGGGTCTCCGTAGCGGCGGGCTCTTTTGTAGTGCGCTTGACAAAGCCCTTTTCCGTAGTGCGGACGATTACAGTTTTCGATTCTGCACGTCTTGGCGGTTTCTGTTGACATGTCGGGCGGTCTCCTCAAAGTATGCGACAGGCACTGCTTACTACTGTCTGATGCACCGGGCAACCCTAAGTGTGTTGTAAAAGGGAAAACTTATATGCACGACCTGAAACGCGGCCGCGTGAACACGGCCCTAGACCCTCTGGAGCGAGATTGAATGCTGACAGGCGATGAGATCAACGAATGGGAGCCGGATATGTCTTGGGCGGTGGAGGGCGGCGCGTTCCGGCTGTTTCGAGGCGCCCGTGAGCAGTGGGCGATCACGGACCCGCTGGAGGCCCAGGCGCTCATGGTCATCTTGGCAGACGGAGACGCGATCACCTTGAGCGGCCCTGACGGGGATGTGGATGTCGAGGATGACGTGACTCGTCTGCTCATGATACGGGATCTGGCCGATATGTGCCTCGCCCGCATGGCGCAGTGATGCCGCCCGAATGGTATGGACAGGCCCTGTTCTGCATCTGCGCGCTGATAGTCGTAACGCTCTGCGCTGGCGCGGTGATCCTTGACATGTGACACCGGGGTCTTTTCCATCCTTCCGCCCCCGGTCAACTGGCCCCGTCTGTTTCGTCAGGCGGGGCTTTTTCGTTCACCCATCCCCCCTCTGTGCTGGCGCGGATGGCGGCGGCTTCGGCAAGGATAATCTCTCGCCACTTTCCGGGCATCTTGCTCATGCCGATGCCGTCAATATGGGCCATCGTCTCCGCCGCCCGTTCCATGCCCGGTCAAAGGCTGCACCGGCGTCGGGGATGAGGGCGCGGGCGAGGCGTGGCGCCTCGCCCGCTGCACCATCAGGACGCCGCCTCGTCGCCTTCGCCGGGCAGCAGGTCGTTCGGCGTTGCGTCACGGAACTGCGCGGGGCAGGTCGGATCGACGTAGTTGAAGTAGCCGCTGGGCATCTCCACGCGCTCGCAGTTGAAGATTGCGCCCGAGGGTTCGTGCTGGCCCTGGCTGATGAAGAGCGCCAGTGCGGCGAAGATGCCGACTGCTGCGCCGGTGCCGAGGTCGTAGGTTTTCATGTGTATCTCCGTTCAGGTTCGGGGTTGATTCGCTCTGTAGCGATGGCAGAAACATAGGGGTCTGCTAACGCCGTGTCAACAGAAAGGTCTGTGTTGACATTCTATCAGCAGTTTCGTAGTTTCGGTCGGTGAAACACAGGAGAATCACGATGGCCCCGAACCCCAAAGACCTGAAGATGCTCAAGCTCAGTCTTGCGCGCGACCCCCACCTGGGTGACATCCTGGGTGACATGGCGCAGATCGACGACTGGGAGCGCGACGTGGCGTTCGCGGTAGAAGGAGCGACCCGACTTATGCTCGGCCGCGTGTTCCTGCTCGGTCTCAGCTTCGGCTGCGGACTGGCGATCGACTACGTCATCTGGGGCCTTTGAGTAGGTTGACAGATCGTAAACCCTCGTGCTAGGCAGAGAACATGCTGGCAGATCGCATCAGAAAAATCCTGACCCGCCGCCCCTACTGGGGGCCGCAGTCCATCGCCCGTGAGGTCGGTGCCACGCCGCATGTCGTGCGTGTCACCGCCTCGCGCCACAAGATCAAGTTCATGGATCGCTACGAACTTGAGAACGAGATGGACAAGCTGGTCGAGGCAATCGAGAAACTGGAAGGGCCAGCGTATGCAGAACCTCGTGATGCACAACGGGAACGCGATGGAGTTGCTGACGACGCTGGATGACTCCAGTGTCGATCTCATCGTAACCGATCCGCCATACCGAACGATCTCTGGCGGCTCTGGCCCGACAAGCCGTATGCACCGCCGTCCCGCAGGTATACTGTCGAAGAACGACGGGCGCATCTTTGCGCACAACGACGTAGCCTTTTCAGACTACCTGCCGGAGATGTTTCGCGTTCTGAAGTCGCCGGGCCACCTATACCTGATGCTGAACTTCCTCAATCTGGAGGCGGGTCTGGCTGAAGTGCGCGCCGCCGGTTTTGACGTACACAACTTGCTCATCTGGCAGAAAAACAACGTAACGCCGAACCGCTGGTACATGAAAAACGTCGAGTATGTCATCTTCGCACGGAAAGGCCCGGCGCGCGCTATCAACGACAAGGGCGCGAAAACCTGCCACGCATTTGACAACGTGCGGGGCAAGACGCATCCGACCGAGAAGCCCGTTGCGCTCATGGAACACTACGTCCTAAACTCGTCACTGCCCGGAGACGTGGTCCTCGACCCTTTCATGGGCACGGGTTCGACTGGCGTTGCCGCCGTCAAGAATGGACGGCTCTTTATCGGTGCCGAGATTGATCCCGACTACTACAGCGTCGCGGTGCAGCGGATTTCGGAGGTGACATGAAAGACTCCGTATGGACGCCTGGCGTCACCAACCATTTCGTCACCCGC
>CAZUVG010000177.1:532-6356 GCA_964623765.1 uncultured Roseicyclus sp. | reverse complement strand
GGCCCCGCCCGCGATGGCGCGGGACTGCTCCCCTGCATGAATGGCGCGGGCGGAATGGGCGACGGCGTCCATGCCGGAGGCACAAAGACGGTTGATCGTGATGCCCGGCACCGTCTCGGGCAGACCGGCCAGCAACGCCGCCATGCGCGCGACGTTGCGGTTGTCCTCGCCGGCCTGGTTTGCGGCGCCGAGCGCGACCTCGTCGATGCGCCCGGGGTCGAGGTCCGGGCAGCGTGCGAGAAGCGCCCGGATCGGAACGGCGGCGAGATCGTCGGCGCGCAGGGCCGAAAGCGCCCCGCCATACCGACCGATCGGCGTGCGCACGCCATCGATGACGAAGGCTTCGTGCAGTATTTCCGACACGGTGTCCTCCCTTTTGCCACCGCCTGCCAGACTGAACCCGATTTCCCCATCCCGCGCAATGCATCGTGGCGCGGTGCCGTCTCGCAGGCAGATGCCGGGTCAACGCGGAAGCTGCGCCGCGCGCTGCGGTTCGGTGTGCTTGCCTGTTCCGGGACCCTAGGATTACAGGGTGGCATCGTTCCATCTCGACTGCCGCCGCGATTCATGGCGCGGGTCTCCTGCAATCGGCCATGCGGGCGTGCGGCACCCGGGGCAGCCTTCGCGGGCGACGGCACCATCGGCAGCGTGCCACAAGGGGGGCACCGCGGGCGGTCCGGCTGGCTGCGAGGTGCACGGCCCCGACCGCTGCCGCCCGGGGCCGGGAAAGCCCCGGGCCAACCGTGATCGGGCGGCACGGCAGTCGAGAACGATCTTCGCAGTCGGGGTTGCTGCGCGATATCGCGATGGGCCTGAACCTGTCGCAGCAGAGGCAAGGGAAAGCCGGAGAAGCGGAGGTCCCCCTGTGGCGCGACCCGGATTGACCGGCCTTGGCGGGGACCCGGATCGGTGGCAAGTCAACCGGCCGGTCCCCTTGCGCTATCGGAAATGGTCAGGCTGCCAGACCTGTGCCGATGGCGCGGCGCTATCCCGCAAGGCGCGCCATCACCCCGGCGCCGCCGGTCTCCGCCTCATGGTCCGGCAACCGGAAGACCGCGATTATGTCCGCCATGGCGTCCGCCTCGTCCTTCAGGGTCCGGCTCGCCTCGTTGGCCTGGGCCACCATGGCCGCATTCTCCTGCGTGACACGATCGAGTTGCGACACACCGGAATTGACCTCGCCGAGGCTGGAGGACTGCTCGTTCGTGGCACGGCTGATGCCCTCCACATGGCCGGAGATGGTGGCGACGCTTCCCGTGATCTCGCCGAGTTCAGCGCCTGCGCTGCCCACGAGTTCCACCCCGCGATCCACGAACCCGGAACTCTGCGCGATGAGTTCCTTGATCTCGTTGGCCGCTCCGGAGGATCGCTGCGCGAGCGCACGAACCTCGTTGGCGACGACGGAGAAGCCCCGCCCTGCATCGCCGGCCCGGGCGGCCTCGACGCCTGCGTTCAGCGCCAGCAGGTTGGTCTGGAAGGCGATCTCGTCGATGACGGACGTGATCCGCGAGATCTGCCGCGAGGATTCCTCGATGCGGTCCATCGCCTCCACCGCCTGCCGGACCACGTCGCTCGACTGCGTCGCACGCGTCCTTGCGTCGACGACGATCTTCTCGACATTGCGTGCGCTGCCGGCGGATTGCTCGACGTTGGTGGTGATCATGTCGAGGGCCGCTGCCGTCTCCTCGAGCGAAGCGGCCTGGTTCTCGGTCCGCCGGGAGAGTTCCTCGGAACTCCGGGCGATGGTATCGGCACTGTCGCGTATCGTCTCCGCATTACGCGCCATCTGCGCGATGACCCGCACGATGGTATCGACCGTGTCGTTGAAGTTGCGTCTGAGCGCCTCGTATTCAGGCGCGAACTCCTGGTCGATCCTCCGCGTGAGGTCGCCGCCGGCAACCGTCTGCAGGCCAACGGTCAGTGCCTCCACGACATCCCGCTGCGCGGCCTCGATGCGCGCGCGCTCGGCAGCCCCGCGGGCAGCCTCGGCCAGTTGCCGCTGCAACTCTCCAAGGCTCGACGCGATCGCGCCGATCTCGTCCTGCCTTTCGACGAAGGGAACGGGGGCGTCGTAGCGACCGCGGCGCAGGTTGCCGATCTCGTCTGCGAGAACGGCGACGGGCCTCGAGACCAGGCGCCTGAGCGCAGCGCCGGCGCCGGCGACCAGCAGGCCGAGCAGCAAGGCGGAAACCGCGAGGTTGAGCAGGAGTTCGCCCCGCGCCGCGGCACGTCCGGCCTCGGACGTCCACGCGATGGCGATCGCACCGGCGATGTCTTCCCCGGACCCGACACGGCTGGGCCGGGCGACGAGAAAGCCGTCGGCCGAGGTCTGCGCCACCCCCTCCGTCACGGCCCGCACGGCCAGATCGGCGAGGCGCGCGCCCGTTTCGGGGTCGGCCTCGCCGACGCGGCTCACCTCCTCGGCGTGGGCGTTCACGGCCAGCGCGGCACGCGCGCCGGCCGATGTCTCGACGATCGTGCCGAGGGTATCGCCCACGGCGACGGCGTTGCCGAAGCGGAGCGCGGGCCCGCTCGACGCGGCGGCGGCGGCCGTGATCTCGCCGCCGAGCGCGCGGATGCCGTCGTCCACCGTGCCGTTGACCGTCCGCACGTTGAGCGCGGTCAGCACCGAGGCAACCGCGAGCGTCGTGCCGACGACGAGCAGGATGCACTTCACGAAGACCGATGATCTCGCGAAGACTTGGCTCAGGAAAGACATGGATCGGGATCCGGTGCTGGACGATTTTCTGGACGGGTCGGCGATCTTCAGAGCATACCCTCGGCGTCGACGCCGACCGTCATGGCGCCGATAGCCTCGCCGTTGTCGGGATCGACGATGGTGATCGAGATCTGCGCCTGGTAGCGCTGCGTCGATTCGTCGAGTTCCACCTCGCTGAAGTGGACGCCCCCGGCGCCGTGCGGAAAGGTCTCGGTGAACTTCGCCTCGTCGCCCTGCCAGATGTCCGAGGTCACGGCGGAGGCCGCCACGTTCAGACCCAGCGAATCCATCACGAAGACCTCGGTGATCCGGCCGCCCGAGGCACCGACTCGCCCGCGCAGGAATTCCGCGGCGGCGTTGTCGAGAACCGGGTCGATCGTTGGCGTCTCGGCCGCGCCGATCTCGGCCTGCCACGCCGCGTCGAGGGCGAGGATGCCCGCCTCGTCCATCCCCGCATTGGCGGCGTTCTGGGCGCGGATGGCCGCGACGATCTCCTCGGCCTGGCTCCAGCCGCGGATCTCGGAATCGAGGAAAGCCTCGAGCGCGGGACGGAACTCGTTCGCGGCGGCGGGTGCGGCGAGGCAGGCCATTACGGCGGCGATGATCGTGTTGCGCATGGGTATCCCTTTCTGCATGTCCGAAGCGCACCGTCGCAGGACGCGGCCGGCCACTTGGAATTCGCGCCGACGCTGAAACGAGAGGCTGAAGAATGGGTGAAGAGCGCCAGGGAGCCGCGCGTCGGGATGACAGGGGTTTCTGAACGGCACCTTGCAAGTATCTGGTTCATATAGCTTCCAGGTACATCCGGGACGGCACCGCGATATCCCGCGCATTCGAAGGAGTTCGCGCAGCCGCCGCTCTTCCTCGTCCGGAGCAGCTCCGTCGAGGCCGGCGCAGGCCTCCGGCCGCGCGCGTTCTCACCGGGCGCGCCCTCCGGACACGCGTCGCCGCCGTGCGCGGCGTCATGGAACGTTCAGTTGACCCAAGGTCAGACCTGTCTACCCTTAACGACGGACGACCATCTCACAGCCACCTTCCAGGGAGCCGAAACCCGATGAACATCCGCATTTCCCTCGCCGCGCTGGCCGCCGCCTGCGCCATAGCTACCGGCGCGACTGCCGTTCAGGCCCAGGATCTTCCATTCCCGGTGAAGGCGCGACAGGGCAACATGACGATGATGGGGCTCAACGTCGGCGTCCTTGTCGGCATGGCGCGCGGCGATGCCGAGTACGACGCCGAAACCGCCCAGGCGGCAGCCGACAACCTCGTCGCCATGGCCTCGATCGATCAGCGGTTTCACTGGCCAGAGGGAACCGACAACATGACGCTCGTCGGATCGCGGGCCTTGCCCGAAATCTGGGAGAACCAGGCCGATTTCATGGAAAAGTACGAAGCGTTCGGAGCGGCGGCTGCGGGCCTTTCCGCGGTCGCGGGCGACGGTCTCGATCCCATGCGTGCGGCGATCGGGCCGCTTGGCGCATCATGCAACGCCTGCCACGACGACTACCAGGCCGAAGAGTGATGGCGCCTCGGGCCGGCCATGCTGACCGGCCCGGCACACCGTAATGAGACACGTTCTTCTCCTCGTTCTGGCAGCGGCGGCAGTCCTTGGCGCCCTGCTCTTCCTGCTTACGCAGCCGCAACGCGTCCCGCCGGAGGAGCTTGCCGGTCTCGAGGGCGACGCGGTTCACGGCGAACTGGTCTTCTGGGCGGCGGGCTGCGCCTCCTGCCACGCGGCGGAGGATGCCGAAGGCGAGGACCGGCTGGTCCTGTCGGGCGGCCAGGAACTGGCCTCGGATTTCGGAACCTTCGTCGCGCCCAACGTCTCGCCGCATCCCCAGCACGGGATTGGTGACTGGAGCTTCGCCGATTTCGTGAACGCCGTTCAGCTTGGCACGAGCCCCGAGGGGCACCACTACTATCCTGCCTTCCCCTACACGTCCTACGTGCTGGCCGACCGGCAGGACATCGCCGATCTCTGGGCCTTCTGGCAGACGCTGCCGCCCTCGGACCGGCGCGCGCGACCGCACGAGCTTGGCTTTCCCTATTCCATCCGCCGCGGCGTGGGGCTTTGGAACCTGCTCCACGTGCCGGACGATTTCGCCGTGGCGGGCGAGTTGTCCGACGAAGAGGTTCGCGGCCGCTACCTCTCGGAGGCGCTCGCCCATTGCGCCGAGTGCCACACGCCGCGGGACGCCACCGGCGGGCTTGATCGGACGCGCTGGATGGCGGGTGCGCCGAACCCCACGGGGCGCGGCACGATCCCGGCCCTGACCCCCGATGAGCTGACTTGGTCCGTCGAAGAGATCGCGGCCTATCTCAACGACGGCTTCGCCCCGGATTTCGACACCGCGGGCGGGCAGATGGCCGAGGTAGTTGAAAACCTTTCGAACCTGACTTCGGAGGACCGGCTGGCCATCGCCGCCTATCTCAAGGCGCTGCCGCCGCTGGCGGAGTGAGGCGCGGAAGCTCCGCGAACCGCGCCGCGCCGCGCGCGCGGTCATCGGCCGACAGCCCTGCCGCCGCCTCGACGCAGCCCTCGCGGTAACCCTCGCGCGTGGGCTCATCCGGGGCGTTATCTTCGGCCCAGAGGCACCAGGCGTAGCCTTCCGCCGGGTCAGTGGGGTCGAGACCGGGGTTCAGCAGCAAATCGGCAAGGTTCCACGCCCCCAGCGTGTCTCCTGCCCGCGCCGCGGCCTCGTAGAGCGCCGCCGCGCGGATCGGGTCCGGATCGCCCGCCACGCCGGTCTCCATCATCACGCCCAGGTCGTTGATCGCGCGGGGCAACCCGGCTGCGGCGGCGCGGGTCACCAGGCTGCGCGCCGCCGCAGGGTCGGCGGCCGTGCCGAATCCGTCCCAAAAAGCGATGGCAAGGCCATGGGTCGCGGCGGGAATGCCGCGCGCGTCGCCCGCGTTGAAAAGATCGAGTGCGCGCGCGGGATCGTCAGGCACGGCCGGGTCCCCGTCGCTCAGCAGCCGCGCCAGATGGGTGGCGCCCCAGCCGTCCCGGGCCTGCGCCGCACGCTCGAACCAGTCCCGCGCGGCGGCGATATCGGGCGCAAGTCCCGCCCCGCCATCGCGGTGCAGAAGCCCCAGATCGGTCGC
>CAZUVG010000177.1:0-522 GCA_964623765.1 uncultured Roseicyclus sp. | reverse complement strand
CCAGCATCGCGCGCCCGGCTACCGCATCCGCCGCGCCGCCGACGCCCTGGATGAGCAACCAGCCCAGCAGGCGCATGGCCCGTGGATCGCCCGCCTCTGTCGCGGTCTCGGCGAGGTCGCGGGCGCGGGCAGGGTCGGCCTCGCCGCCGCGCCCCGTGGCCAGCATCTCCGCCAGCATCGCCCCCGCGCCGCGCGTGCCTGTCCCGGCGAGCACCTCCAGCCGTTCGCGAAGGACCGGCCAGTCGGGCGCGCCGAGGCCGCCGCTGACCACGAGGCCGATCAGGTTGACTTCGGCCACGGTGCTGCCCGCCGCGATGGCGCGCTCGTAGTGATCGAGAGCGCGCGACGCATCGGTGCGCAGCCCGAGTTCCCCGTGCTGATAGGCGCGCCCCAGCGCCACAAGCGCCGTGGGCGCCCCGCTCGCGGCGGCGGTTTCAAGAAGCGCGCGGGCGGTGTCTGTGTCGGGGGGGATGGTATCGCGCGCGATCAGGCCCAGAAGCGCCAGCGCCTCGGCGTGACCGG
>CAZUVG010000176.1:0-6359 GCA_964623765.1 uncultured Roseicyclus sp. | reverse complement strand
GGCGGCGCTGCGTCTCCCAGCCGTCCATCCACTTGCCGTGATCGTCGAACTTGCCGTCCAGGAAGACTGCGCCGTGGTCCTGCAGCATCCGGTCGAGGGGCGCGAAGAACTGGTTCGTGGCCCAGATCGCCCGCGCGCCCAGACCTGCCGAGGCGAGGTTGATGCCGGTCCGGGCGAACAGCGGTATTTCGGGATTGAGGCTTTCGATGCTCGTCATGGGCCTGTCCGGTAAAGGGGGCGGGGCGCGGTGTCGGCGCCCGGGGTGTCGCACGCCCCGGGTCTCGCCCGCGTCCTGCCCTCGAAATCAGCAACGTCGAGGCGAATACGCGGCTTTGTGTCCCGAGGGCAAGGGGGAGAGCCCGGCGCGCTTGCGGAGGCTGCGTGATTTGTCGGAAAAGACCGCCAAACGATGGAAAGGCGGGCAGCGCCCGTGCCACGAGGGGATAGCCATGGACACCACCATCCTGCTGCACTGGGCCGAGTTCGGCGTGCGGTGGCTCCACGTCATCACCGCGATCGCCTGGATCGGGTCGAGTTTCTACTTCATCGCGCTCGACCTCGGGCTGAACCGCAACATCAAGGGCGCAGCCGACGGCGAGGAATGGCAGGTCCACGGCGGCGGCTTCTACCACATCCAGAAATACATGATCGCACCCTCCCAGATGCCGGAGCACCTGACCTGGTTCAAGTGGGAGAGCTACTGGACTTGGCTCTCGGGCGTGGCGCTGCTGATCCTGCTCTACTGGGTCGGGGCGGAACTGTACCTCATCGACTGGACCGTGATGGAACTGGCCCCCTGGCAGGCCGTCGCGATATCGGGCGTGTCGCTCATCGCGGGCTGGGTCGTCTACGACCTTCTCTGCAAGTCGAGGCTCGGCGACAACCCGACGCTCCTGATGCTCATCCTGTTCGGGATCATCGTTCTGATTTCATGGGGTTACACGCAGGTCTTCTCGGGCCGTGCCGCGCTTCTGCACGTGGGCGCGCTGACGGCGACGATCATGACGGCGAACGTCGCCATGATCATCATCCCCAACCAGAAGGTGGTGGTCGCGGACCTGAAGGCGGGCCGCACGCCCGACCCGAAATACGGCAAGATCGCCAAGCTGCGCTCGACCCACAATAATTACCTGACGCTGCCGGTCATCTTCCTGATGCTGTCTAACCACTACCCGCTCGCCTTCGCGTCGGAGTGGAACTGGTTGATCGCCTCGCTCGTGTTCCTGATGGGTGTCACGATCCGGCATTTCTTCAACACGATGCACGCCCGCGGCGGCTACCGCTGGTGGACATGGGGGGCGACGGCGGCTGTCTTCGCCGCGATCGTGTTCCTGTCGGTCCAGCCGCTGATGCGGGACGAGCCCGAGCGCGAGGCGGCGCTCGCCCCCGCCTTCGCGCCCTTCGCCGAGCACCGGGACTTCACCGAGGTGGCCGACATCGTTCACGCCCGCTGCGCCATGTGCCATGCGCAAGAGGTCTATTGGCCCGGCATCGCCGTGGCGCCGGGCGGCGTGATGCTGGACACCGACGTGCGGATCGCGACACATGCGCAGGAGATATACCTGCAGGCCGGCGTGAGCCACGCCATGCCGCCGAACAACCTGTCCTATATCGACGAGGCCGAGCGCGCCGCGATCCGGGACTGGTATCGCGCTGTCACGAGCGGCGCGCTTTGAGACGCCACCGGGAGAGAACATGACGGCACCCAGAAATGCGTTGAAGGCGGCGCTCGCCGAAGGGCGGCTGCAGCGGGGGGCATGGCTCAACCTCGGCTCCGAGGTCACCGCAGAGATGGCCGGGCGCGCCGGTTTCGACTGGGCTGTGGCGGACGGGGAGCACGGGCCGTGGGACCCGACCGCGCTCCGGCGGCAGCTGATCGCGCTGGAGGGGACCGGGTGCTCCGGCGTCCTCAGGGTCCCGGCGGCCGAGGACTGGATTCTCAAGCAGGGGCTCGATCTCGGGGCGCAGACCCTGCTCGTGCCCATGATCGACGGCGCCGAGGAGGCCGCGAAGGTCGTTCGCGCCTGCCGCTATCCGCCAGAGGGCCTGAGGGGAATGGGTGCCTCGGTCGCCCGCGCGGCGGCCTATGGCGCGACGCCCGACTACGCGCAGACTGCGGCAAACGAGATCTGCATCATCGTGCAGGCCGAGAGCCGCGCGGCAATGGGCGCGCTCGAGGCGATATGCGCCGTGGATGGCGTCGACGCGGTCTTCATCGGGCCGGCCGATCTGGGCGCCGACATGGGGCTGCGCCACGACCTCGACGCGGATGCGCTCTGGGACGAGGTGATCCTGGGTCTCTCCCGCATCCGCGCTTCCGGGAAGGCTGCCGGTGTTCTCGCCATGTCGGATCGGCGCCGGGCCCAGTGCATCGAGGCAGGCGCGACCTTCCTCGGCGTGGCCTCCGACGCGATGCTTTTGCAGGCGGCGCTGACACAGGCGGCACAGGCATGATCCGGCTCGCCCACGGCGACGCGGTGGCAGATGTCGATCCGGAGGTCGGCAACATCCCCCTGTGGCGCGTCGGCGGGCGTCATCCGCTCCATGCCGCGCCGTGGCGGGACGAGGCGGAGGTGCAGGAGGACGAGAGCCTTCCGATCGTGAACCGGCGGCTCGCGGGCGACTTCTTCTGCATGCCCTTCGGCCGGGACGACGTGGAGGAGGGCCCGATCCACGGGCTGACAGCCAACACCCGCTGGGAGGTGCTGGCCGAGGACGTGGCCCATGCCGAGTTCCGTCTTATCGCGACGCCTTACGGGGCGACGGTCACGAAGCGCGTGCGGCTTGTCGGCCCCGCGCTGTTGCAGACACACGTGATCGAGGGCGGCGCCGGGGACGTCACATTCGCCCACCATCCCATGGCCCGCATGGCCGAGGGCGGGCGCCTTTCCTTCTCGCCGAAGCGCGCCGCCCTGACCGATCCCGAGCCGCAATACACCGGACATAATTTATGGTCGGTCCAGCAGTTGCGCGGCGACCTTCATCTTGATTGCGAGGCCGGCGGCCGGTGGGACCTCCACGAATACCCCGCCGGTCACAAGGTCGAGGATTTCGCCATCCTCGTCGAGGCGCGCGACGCTCGGCTCGGCTGGACGGTGCTCGTGAGAAACGCCGAGAACGACATGCTGGTGGTCCTGAAGGATGCCCGCCTGATGCCGATCACGATGCTCTGGATCTCGAACGGCGGGCGCGATTTCAGCCCCTGGAACGGGCGGCATACGGGCGTCATCGGCATCGAGGACGGCTGCGCCGCGGGCGGCGTGGGGCTTCGCGCCGCGCGGGGCGAGAACCGCATCCAGGCCTTCGGCGTGCCGACGACGCTCGCGCTTGGCCCCCGCCACGTCATCCCGCACGCCATGGTCAGCCTGCCGCGCCCGCCGGGCTGGTCGGAGGTGGCCGACATCACGCTCACGGACGACACGCTCACCCTCACCGAGCGGAACGGCGCGCAGGTCTCCGTCCCGTTCCCGGCGGAGCATTTCGCGTGATCCTCGTCGACGCAGATGCCTGCCCGGTGAAGGAGCAGATCTACGCCGCCGCTTACCGCCACGGCACGCCCGTCCGGCTCTTCGCCGCGGGATACCTGCGCCATCCCGAGCATCCGCTGATCTCCATGACGGTCGCCGGCGACGCCTTCGACGCTGCCGACGACCTGATCGCCGATGCAGCCGTCCCGGGGACGCTCGTCGTCACGGCCGACCTGCCGCTCGCCGCCCGCGCCATAGAGACGGGCGCCGCCGTCCTCACGCCCCGAGGCGAGAGGCTCGATGCCGCCAATATTGGCCCGAAGCTCGCCACCCGCGACCTCATGGCCGACTTGCGCGGTGGCCTCGAGGGGCAATCCCTCGGCGGCCCGCGCCCCTTCTCCAAGGCCGACCGCAGCGCATTTGCGCAGGCGATCGAGGCCGCGCTCCGCCGCCTCTAGGGTGTTTCCATCGCCGCGCCCTTGCGCTAAGGGCTGCGGTCTCTCACCTCGGACGGGTCATGACCTTCACCCTCGCCATCGTCGGACGCCCCAACGTGGGCAAGTCCACGCTATTCAACCGGCTCGTCGGCCGGAAGCTCGCGCTCGTCGACGACCGGCCGGGCGTCACGCGCGACCTGCGCGAGGGCGAGGCGCGGCTGGGCGAGTTGCGCTTCATCGTGCTCGACACCGCGGGGCTAGAGGATGCGACCGACGACAGCCTGCAGGGCCGGATGCGCCGCCTGACCGAGCGCGCGGTGGGGATGGCCGATGCAAGCCTCTTCCTGGTCGACGCACGCGCCGGCATCACGGCGAACGACCGCGTCTTCGCCGGGATACTCCGACGCTCCGGCCGCCCCGTGATCCTCGCCGCGAACAAGGTGGAGGGCCGCGCCGCCGATGCCGGCCTGATCGAGGCATGGGAGCTTGGCCTCGGAGAGCCCCTCGCGCTCTCGGCCGAACACGGCGAGGGGATGGCCGAGCTTGCCGCCGTCCTCGCACCCCTCGTCGAGGCGGCGGAGGGGACGGCCGACCTCCCCGAAACCGACGTCGACGTCACCGGCGAGACGGAGGAGGACGGCCCGCGCCCGATCACGCCCGAGCGTCCGCTGCGCATCGCCGTCATCGGGCGGCCCAATGCCGGCAAGTCGACACTGATCAACCGCATTGTGGGCGACGAGCGCCTGCTGACCGGCCCCGAGGCCGGCATCACCCGCGACGCCATCGCGGTATGCACCGACTGGGAGGGCACGCCCATGCGCATCTTCGATACCGCCGGAATGCGGCGGAAGTCGCGGATCGACGACAGGCTGGAGAAGATGTCGGTCTCCGACGGCCTGCGCGCGGTCCGTTTCGCGGAGGTCGTGGTCGTGCTGCTCGACGCGGCCATACCCTTCGAGACCCAGGATCTCCGCATCGCCGATCTGGCCGAGCGCGAGGGCAGGGCGGTGGTGGTCGCCGTCAACAAATGGGACCTCGAGGACGAGAAACAGGACAAGCTCAAGGCGCTGCGCGAGGGCTTCGAGACGCTCCTGCCGCAGCTCAAGGGCGCACCGCTCGTCACCGTTTCGGCGAAGACGGGCCGGGGCCTCGACCGGCTCCAATCAGCGATCCTGAAGGCGCACGAGGTCTGGAACCGCCGGATCACCACCGCCCAGCTGAACCGCTGGCTTGCTGCCATGTCCGAGGCCCATCCCCCGCCCGCACCGGGGGGGCGCCGCATCAAGCTGCGCTACATGACCCAGGCCAAGACGCGGCCGCCGGGCTTCGTGCTCATGTGTTCGCATCCCGACAAGATCCCGGCAAGCTACACGCGCTACCTCGTCAACGGTCTGCGGCAGGACTTCGACATGCCCGGCACGCCGATTCGTCTCTGGATGCGCTCGCAGTCCGAGCAGAACCCGTATCGGAACAGGAAGAAATCCACGCCCTCGCGCCTGTCGAAGCACGTGCGCCGGGGCGCGACGAAGAAGGGCTGATCCATGGCCGCGACCCGCCGCGACGCGCTGCGCATCGGCGTCATCCTCGGGCTGGCGGCCCTCGTGATGGCACGTCCGTGGCAACGGCTCGGCGGTCCCGATCTCGCCTTCGAGGACATGCCCGATCTCGCGCCCCTGCGCCGGCTCGCCACCCGCGGCGAGGCTTCGGGCGGCAGCGCCGCGGACGCGGTCTTCGCGGGCCTGCCCGGATCGCAACGCCCCGACGCCGAGCGCGCGGCGGAGGAGGCAGCGCTCGATCGCTTCCGTTCCGATCCCTGCGACGCCTTCGGACTCGACTGGCGCCCGGGCGATCCGGTGCCCGTCACCTACTTCACCGACATTCGCTGTCCGAGCTGCCGCGTGCTCGAAGGCAGTCTCGCCGCTCTCGCGCGTGGCGATGCGCCACCGATGAACATCGTGACCCGTGAATTCCCCGTCTTCGGCCACCGTTCCGAGGCAGCCGCCCGCGCGATCATCGCGGCCGGGATGCAGGGCGGTGCGGAAGGCATGCGTGTCCGTCTGCGCACCCGTCCCGCGCCGGAAGAGCCCGCGGCCGCCCGCCGCCTTGCCGAGGATCTCGGCCTTGACCCCGCCGTCTTCGTGCGAGACTTGGTCTCGGAGACGGTGACCCGCCGCCTCGCCGAGGACCGGGCGCGCGCCAGCCTGATCGGACTGCCGGGAACGCCCGCGCTGGTCGTGGGTCGCACGGTCGCCGTCGGAGCACAGCCGCGCGAGGTGTTGCGCGCGCTGCTCCGCCGGGAAGACCAGGACGGGCCGCCGGCCGCCTGCCGCGTCTGACGGCTCCAGCTTCTTCTTGTCGGATTCGTCTGAGTAGTTCCCGGCCGTCCAATACGGCCAGAACAGGGCCAGATCGCTTCGCGGATCGCGTCGCCGGCTGGTCGCCGGCGGCGTTGGCC
>CAZUVG010000175.1:0-6376 GCA_964623765.1 uncultured Roseicyclus sp. | reverse complement strand
CGCCCAAGACCTACGCCGACCAGTGGGACACGCAGGGCCTCTACGCCGCCGCGATCGAGAAGCTCGGCGTCGACGTGCCCGTGATCGAGTGGGGCGAGGAGGACGGCGTCGATCAGGAGGTCGTGCGCGAGCGCCTTCAGCAGGCCGCCGACGAACACATGGCGAAGAAGGTCACCGACTTCGGTCCCGAAGCCATGCGCGGGATCGAGAAGCAGATCCTTTTGCAGACCATCGATGCGAAGTGGCGCGACCACCTGCTGCGGCTGGAGCATCTGCGCTCCGTGGTGGGCTTCCGCGGCTACGCGCAGCGCGATCCGCTGAACGAGTACAAGACCGAGTCCTTCCAGCTCTTCGAGCGGATGCTCGACAGCCTGCGCGCCGAGGTCAGTGCGAAGCTCGCGCGTATCCAGCCCCTGACGCCCGAGCAGCAGGCGGAGATCATCCGCCAGCTACAGGCGCAGCAACAGGCCACGCAGAGGGAGCTCGAGACGGCCTCGGCCGGCGCCGGAGGGGCATCGGCACCGGCTGCGGACACGCCGGAACCGTTGGTGGCGGGTTTCGACGAGACCAACCCGGACACCTGGGGCAACCCCGGGCGCAACGACCCGTGCCCCTGCGGATCTGGCCGGAAGTTCAAGCATTGCCACGGGCGTCTCGCGTGACCTGAGCCCCAAATGGCGAAAGTTGGGAAACGATCTCCCTGCTTTCAGACGATTGCCTCCCAACTCCCGCCGCATTCCGGGCGCACCGTGCTGACGTAGCGTTAACGAGCGGGAGTGCCCGGAATGACGCGGAACAGAACGATCGCGCGCGTCACTTCTGCCGGTGTGCTTGCCTGCGGGCTGGCGATCTACGCGGCGCAGGCGGGCATCCTGCCCGGCGTGACCCGCGACGCTGGCCGCGCCCCGGCGCAAGACCCGGACGTCGCGAGCGCGCATGCGGCCGGTTTCGGCCTTGTTCCCATCCCCCGGCCTTACCGCCCGGCGGCAGCGGGGTCCGCGCGCGCCGGGGCCACCACGACCGGCTACGTCCCGGACGGCTTCGTCAAGCTGCAGGCTCATTTCCTGCCGCCGCGATCCGGCTTCTCGGCTCTGCCCGCGATCCGCTCCGACCTTCCCGCGACGCCGGGCGCGGTGCCGAACACGGTGGCTCCGCGCCCCGCTGCCTTCTCCCCCGCCGCTCGCCCCGCAACGCCCGGTCCCCGACCGGTGGACGGGCCCCGGGGCCATTCCCGCTTCGGGTTGCCCTGCGGTCTCGAGGTGTCGGCCGAGGCCGGCCCGGCGGCCATGATCGCGCTCGACATCACCGCGCCCTGCCATCCGGACGCAGAGGGGGTTATCGAGCATGCCGGCATCACCGTCACCATCAGGACCGACGCCGTCGGCCTTGCCACGATCGACCTGCCCGCACTCGACAGCCCTGCGATCGTCGCCGTCCGCCTCGCCGATGGCACGGAGGAAAGCGTCATGCTGCCCGTTCCGGACCTGTCGGGCTACGAGCGGTTCGCCGTGTCCTGGAGTGGCGATCTCGGGATCGAGCTGCACGCCCGCGAGGATGGCGCATCCTGGCAGTCCGGCGGCCATGTCCGCCCGGATGCGCCGAGGGAGCCGGCTGCCGACGGGGCTGGCGGCTTCCTGACCATGCTCGGCGATCGCGACGTCATCCAGCCTCGGCTTGCGCAAGTCTACACAGCCCCGCTGCGTCTGGCCGACGGCGTCGCGCTGTCCATCGACGCGCCGGTCACCGCCGAAAACTGCGCCCGGCCGGCGAGCGCGCGCATTCTGCGGTCCGTGGCCGGCCGCGTGGACGCGTCGCCGATGGGCTTCACCTATCCCGGCTGCGAGGCCACCGGCGACACTCTCGTGTTGCAAAACCTGGCGCAGGACCTGAGACTCGCCGCCAACTGAGGCAAGCGTCTTTTCCTGCTCATGCGCCACCCCATCGCGACGGCGCTGCGCGCCGCGGCCATTCTTATCGCATCCATCCCGCTGGCGGCGCAGGCGCAGGACGTGGAGTTGCGCTCGCTCGATGGCAGCGTCGAGATCGAGGGGAACCTGGTCGCTTACGACGGCGCCTACTACCAGCTCGAGACCGTCTATGGCCCGCTGACGGTGTCGGCCCAGGGCGTATCCTGCGCCGGGCCGGGCTGCCCCGATCTCACGACCTTCGTGGCCGAGGCGCGCATCGCCGGCGCCGCGACGGTGGCCGAGGGTCTGCTGCCCGAGCTGATCGCGGCCTTCGCGGCCACGAGGGGCATGGAGGTCCGACGCGAGGCTCCGGGGCGGGGCAGCGTGGTCTACACGCTCCTTCGCGAGAACGGCACGCCCGCGGCGCGGTTCTTCGTGATGCCAGGCACGACGGACGAAGGGTTTCTCGCCCTTCTGAACGGCGAGGTCGACATGGCGTTGGCCGAACGCGAGCCGACCGAGCCAGAACAGCTGGCCGCCCGCGACCGGTCGCCTGAGGACCCGCCGCTCGCCCGCCGGGTGCGGGTGCTCGCACTCGATGCCCTTGTGCCGGTGGTCTCGCCCGAGAACCCGATGGCGACCCTGTCGCTGGACGACCTCGGCGCGCTCTTTTTGGGCGAGACGGACAATTGGGCCGCGCTGGGCGGTCCCGACGCGCCCGTCGGGCTTCATCTTCTGGAAAGCGGGCTCGGCCCGGCGCAGGATTTCGCCGAGCGGATGCTGATGGCGACCGACAGGCCGCTTGCGGCCAGCATCACGCGCCATGGCAGCGCGGAGGGGTTGGCAGCGGCGGTCGAGCAGGATGCCTTCGCCATCGGCATCACGACGCGGTCCGCGGTTGGCGCCCTGCGCGCCTTGCCGCTGACGGGACCCTGCGGCTTCTCGCAGTTGGCGACGGAAGGCGCGGTGAAGGCGGAGGATTATCCGCTGACCGCGCCCGTCTATCTCTACCTCGCGCCCTACCGCCTGCCGCAACTCGTGCGTCAGTTCCTCGCATTCACCGGGACCGAGGAGGCCGAGCGCATGGTCGAGGCGGCAGGCTACGTCAACCAGGCGCTGACCCGCACCCCGCTCGTCGGACAGGGAGAGCGGCTGCGCAACGCCGTTCTGGCCGCGGGGGAAGACGTGACGCTTGTCGACCTGCAGTCGATGCTGGCGCGGCTGGGCAGCGCCGAGCGTCTCTCCGCCACCTTCCGCTTCGCCGACGGGCGGGCGGAACTCGACACGCAGTCCCGCGCCTCCGTGGACCGGCTTGCCGCCGCCATCGAGAGGGGCGCCTTCGACGGGCGCACGCTGATCTTCGCGGGCTTCTCCGATGGTGCGGGCCCGGCCGAGGTCAACGCGAGGCTGTCGGAGCGGCGTGCGGAGACGGTACTCGAGGCGGTGCGCGCGGCTGCCGAGGGGGCGGCGGGGCGGCTCGCCTTCCGTGTCGAGGCCTTCGGCGAGGCGATGCCGATGGCTTGCGAGGACACTGGCTGGGGGCGTGCGGTGAACCGGCGGGTGGAGGTCTGGCTGGAATAGGCCGCATCAGAGATACCCCTCGGCGCGGAAGCTCAGTTCCCGCGCCTTGCCCACCACGAGATGGTCGTGGAGGACGAGGCCCAGAACCTCCGCCGCGTCGCGGATGGCGTAGGTCATCTCGATGTCGGCGCGGCTGGGCGTAGGGTCCCCCGAGGGATGGTTGTGCACCAGGATCAGCGCCGAGGCGTTCAGCTCCAGCGCGCGCTTGACCACCTCGCGGGGATAGACCGGCACGTGGTCCACCGTCCCCTCCGCTTGTGCCTCGTCGGCGATCAGGATGTTCTTCCGGTCGAGGTAGAGGACGCGGAACTGTTCCAGGTCGCGGTGGGCCATGGCTGTCTGGCAGTATTCCAGCAGTGCATCCCATGAGGACAGGACAGGTTTTTTCAGGACCCGCGCGCGCGCCATGCGGTGGCCGACTGCCTGCATCAGCTTCAGCTCGAAGACGGCCTGCTCGCCCACGCCTTCCACCTCGCGCAGCCGCGCGGGCGGGGCGGCGAGGACGTGGTTCAGGTCGCCGAAGCGCTTCAGCAGGGCCTTGGCGAGAGGTTTCGTGTCGCCGCGCCGGATCGCGCGGTAGAGGATCATCTCCAGAAGCTCGTAATCCGGCACGGCGTCTGCCCCGCCGTCCGTGAACCGCTGGCGTAGCCGCTGGCGATGGGCGCGGCGATGTGCCTCCGCCCCCTTCGAAGGTCCCGCGGCGCGCACGGGAGCTTTCGCCGAGACGGGGTGCCCCGTGAATGCTGCGGACATGTCGTCGAAGGAGAAGGAGGGCTGCTCGGGCATGGCCCGAACGTCGCGCGGAAAGGTTAATGCGCGGTTAGCGCCGGGACGTCGCGGTCACGACCAGGTGGGATGGAACAGGCCCGCGGGCGAAAGCGTGAAGATCTCGCAGCCCGTGGCCGTCACCCCGACCGAATGCTCGAACTGGGCCGACAGGCTCTTGTCGCGGGTCACGGCCGTCCAGTCGTCGGCCAGCACCTTGGTCTCGGGCCGGCCGAGGTTCACCATCGGCTCGATGGTGAAGAACATGCCCTCCTCCAGCGCGGGCCCCGTGCCGGGGCGGCCGTAATGCAGGACGTTCGGCGGCGCGTGGAATACCTGGCCCAGCCCGTGGCCGCAGAAATCGCGGACGACCGACATGCGCTGCGCCTCGACGAAGCTCTGGATGGCGTGGCCGATGTCGCCGAAGGTATTGCCGGGCCGAACGGCCTCGATGCCGCGAATCAGCGCGTCGTGGGTGACCTGCACAAGCCGCTCGGCCTTGCGCCCGATGCGGCCCGCGACGAACATCCGGCTCGTGTCGCCGTACCAGCCGTCCACGATCACGGTCACGTCGATGTTCAGGATGTCGCCGTCCTTCAGGACCTTTGTGCCGGGAATGCCGTGGCAGACCACGTGATTCACGGAGATGCAGCTCGCATGCTCGTAGCCGCGGTAGCCGATCGTGGCCGAAGTCGCGCCGGCCTCCTCCACCATCCGCTCGATCTCGGTATCGAGCGCGGCCGTGGTCACGCCGGGTTCCACCATCGGCGCGGCGCGGTCGAGGATCTCGGCCGCCAGCCGCCCCGCGCGGTGCATTCCGGCGAAGTCCTCCGGTTCGTGGATGCGGATGCCGTCCTTCGTCAGACGGCCCTTGAAATCGTCCAAGATGTCACTCCGGGGCTCGTGTCGCGCGTAAGCTAGGGGCTCCGCGCGCGGATTTCCAGTCAACCCCGCTTGACGGACGGACCGACCGATTGCCGCGACGGGTCCACGGGCAGCGGGTCGGCGAGAGTGATTCCCTCCGGCGTGATCGCCGTGCCGTGGCACAGCATCTCGACGCCCGCCGCGCGCGCGGCATCGAAGGCCGCGGCATAGGCCGGATCGAGATCGGAGGCGAGGCGGAAGCGCGTGCAGTCGGTGCGCTGCACGACGTAAAGCATGACGGCCCGCCCGCCGGCCGTGGCGATGGCGGCAAGCTCGCGCAGATGCTTGGTGCCGCGGGCTGTCACGCAATCCGGGAACTCCGCCCAGTCGCCGTGGCGGCGGAGATGGACGTTCTTGACCTCGACATGGGCGTCCGGCCGTCCGGCGCCGGACAGGAGCACGTCGATCCGGCTGTTCGTGCCGTAGCGCTGCTCGGGCCGGATCGTTTGGTACCCCGAAAGCGCCGGGATGGTGTCCGCCCGAAGCGCCTCGAGCACGATCCGGTTCGGCACGCCGGTGTCGATCCCCGCGAGATGGCCGTCGTCCAGTTCCACCAGCCGCCAGCCATGGCGCAGTTTCTTCCGCGGATCGTCGTTGGGTTCCAGCCAGAGCGCCATGCCCGGCTCGGCGAGGCCCGCCATGCTGCCGGGATTGGGGCAGTGAACGGTGACCACGCGGCCGTCCGCCAGTTCGGCATCGGCCAGGAACCGCTTGTAGCGGCGGATGAGCCGCGCGGGAACAAGGGGCGTTTGAAAGCGCATGGGTCCGCGCCTATACCGGGGGCCAGCCGAAGCCAAGGGACGGAGAGCCCGATGGAAAATCCCACTGCCGCCATGCTCGTGATCGGGGACGAGATCCTCTCGGGCCGCACGCGCGACGCGAACATGCATCATCTCGCCCGTGCGCTGACCGAGCACGGCATCCGCCTGTCCGAAGTGCGCATCGTCCCGGACGAACACGACCGTATCGTTGGCGCCGTCCGCGCGCTCGCGGGCCCTTGGGACCACGTGTTCACGTCGGGCGGTATCGGGCCCACGCATGACGACATCACCGCGGACGCCGTGGCGGAGGCGCTGGGCGTGGCCCTCTCCGTTCGCGACGACGCCCGCGCGATCCTGCAGGCCCATTACGACAGGCAGGGGCAGGAGCTGAACGAGGCACGCCTGCGCATGGCGCGCGTTCCCGACGGCGCGACGCTG
>CAZUVG010000174.1:5530-6390 GCA_964623765.1 uncultured Roseicyclus sp. | reverse complement strand
CGCGCCGGGAATCTGGCCGCATGCCTATCAGACGCTCTACACCACCCTCGTCGGCTTCTCGCTGGGTGTGTGTATCGGCCTGTCTCTGGGCGTGCTGATCGGATCCTCACGGCTGGCTTTCGATACGGCCTATCCGCTGCTCGTCGGGATTTCCTCGATTCCGAAAGTGGCCGTCGTGCCGATCTTCGTGCTCTGGTTCGGTGCGGGCACCGTGCCCGCCATCCTGACCGCGATGATCATCTGCATCTTCCCGATCGTGGTGAATGTCGCCACCGGGATCGCCACGGTCGAGCCGGAGCTCGAGGATGTGATGAAGACGCTCAAGGCCTCCAGGACGGAGATCCTGTGGAATGTCGGCCTGCCGCGCGCCATGCCCTATTTCTTCGCCTCGCTGAAGGTCTCGGTGACCCTCGCCTTCGTCGGCTCGGTCGTGGCCGAGACGGTGGCGTCGAACCGGGGCGTGGGCAACATGATGATGATCGCCTCGTCCTCCTTCAACGTCCCCCTCGTCTTTGCGGGGCTGATGGTGCTCGCCTTTCTCGGGGTCAGCCTTTACGTGCTGTTCTCCCTGATCGAGCGCCGCGTCGCCGGTTGGTCGATGCGCAAGAACGACATCGCCGCCGGCTGATCCCAATTCACGGCACCCCGACTGTGCCCCTCGGGGGGCGGGATGCCCGGTCGTCCTCTTCTTTCCGGAGCTATTGCAATGTCAGGCAACCCCGCCGATACCGTCATCCGCAACGGCATGATCGCCACGCATGAGCGCGTCTTTCCCGGCGATATCGCCATCTCGGACGGTGTCATCACGGCGGTGACGGCGCCCGGGGCCGGGCCGCAGGCGCGCGAGGAGATCGATGCGC
>CAZUVG010000174.1:0-5520 GCA_964623765.1 uncultured Roseicyclus sp. | reverse complement strand
CGGGCTGCATCGACGTGCATGTGCATTTCCGCAGCCCCGGCATGTCCCACAAGGAAGACTGGGCGACCGGCTCGGCGGCGGCTGCCGTGGGCGGCGTCACCACCGTCTTCGACATGCCCAATACCGATCCCGCCACCGCCACGCCCGATGATCTTGCGCGCAAGCGGGAACTGGCCGAAGCGGATTCACTCGTCGATTTCGGGCTCTACGGCCTGCTCGGCGAGCACAATCTCGACCAGCTCGCCCCGCTCGCGCAGGCCGGGGCGATCGGCTACAAGCTGTTTCTGGGCAATACCACGGGCAATCTGCCCTGCCCGAATGACGGGGCGGTGCTGGAGGGGTTCGAGATTCTCGCCGGGCTGGGCCTGCGCTGCTCGATCCATGCGGAGAATTCGCCGATTCTGTTCTGGCGCCAGAACAGGTTGCGTGAGGCCGGGCGCAACGATCCGCTGGCGCATCTGGCCGCGCGTACCGATGTCGTCGCGCTGGAGGCGCTCAACCGCTCCGCGACGCTCGCGGACTGGACCGGCGCGCGTATCCATATCGTGCACGAGAGCTGTGCGCGTTCGCTGCCCTTCATCCGTTTCTGGAAGGAACGCGGCACCGACATCACCGTCGAGACGCTGCCGCAATATCTCTATCTGAGCGCCGAGCAGATGGCGCAGCCGGGCGGGCATGTCCTGCGCATGAACCCGCCGATTCGCGAGGCCGCGCATCAGGAGCCGCTCTGGGCGGGCCTGATCGACGGCACCATCGACATGATCGCCACCGATCATGCGCCGCACGCGCCGGACGAGAAGGAAGCCGACACCATCTGGGAGGTCGCCTGCGGCTTTCCCGGGGTGGAGACGTCGCTGCCGCTGATGCTGAATGCGGTCTCGCAGGGGCGCCTGACCCTGCCGCAGGTGGTGCGCGCCATGGCCGCTGCGCCGGCCCGCGCCTTCGGCCTGGAGGATCGCAAGGGCAGCCTGCATCCGGGCATGGATGCGGATATCGTCATCGTCGACATGGAGAAAACCGCAACGCTCTCGGCCCGGGCGCTGCACAGCAAGGGCAGGGTCAGCGCCTATGAGGGCCTGCAGGTGCAAGGCGTGCCGGCGATGACGCTGGTGCGCGGGCGCATCGTCGCGCGCGACGGCGAACCGGTCGCGGCCGCCGCCGGCCATGGCCGCATGCTGCGCCCGCACATGCCGGCACCCCGCCCGCGCAATGTCGCAACGAGCCTGAACAGCCTGACGACCTCCGCGCAGGCGCCATTCGGCGATCCATTCTGAACGGCGACGATCCTGCGCTACAAACGATGCCCGAATCAAAAATCCAAAGGAAAAACCATGAGCAACCCCACAGATCCCCTCATCGTCCATGCTGGCGGCTTCGTCTTCACCGGGCATTTCGAGACGGCCCGCGCGCCGCAGACCGTGGCGGCCTTTCGCCGGCAGATGCCCTATACCGGTCAGCTCGTGCATGTGCGCTGGAGCGGAGAGGGTGTCTGGATTCCGCTCGGCGAAACGGATTTCGGCGTCGGCTACGAAAACCATACCAGCCACCCCGCACCCGGCCATGTCATCCTCTATCCCGGCGGCATCAGCGAGACCGAGATCCTGCTCGCCTATGGGGGCGTGGCTTTCTCATCGAAGATGGGCCAGCTCGCCGGCAACCATTTCATCACCCTCACCGGCGGCCTCGAAAATCTCGCCACGCTCGGCAACAAGGTGCTCTGGGAAGGCGCCCAGCCGATCCGCTTCGAGGAAGGGTGAGGTACGCTGCGAGCGGCGTCGCCGGCAGTGGAAGTTGGCGACTGTCAAATCACATCATGCCTGCGGCGTTCACGCCGCCTTCTCCTGCGCAGCGCCGCCTCCGGCCTCGGTGCGCAGCCAGGCCACGCCGCAGGCCTTGGCGAGATCGCGCACGCGCAGGATGTAACTCTGGCGCTCCGTCACCGAGATCACGCCGCGCGCATCGAGCAGGTTGAAGACGTGGCTTGCCTTGAGGCACTGATCATAGGCGGGCAGCACCATCTCGTGGTGATCGCCCCTGTCGCCCGCAGCGAGGATGGCGCGGCAGGCTTCTTCCGCGTCGCGGAAATGGCGAAACAGCGCCTCGACATCGGCATGCTCGAAATTGTAGCGCGAATATTCCTTCTCCGCCTGGAGGAAGACGTCGCCGTAAGAGACGCGGCTTTCACCCTCGCCGCCATTGAAATTCAGGTCGTAGACGTTCTCGACGCCCTGGACATACATGGCCAGCCGCTCGAGCCCATAGGTCAGCTCGCCCGCGACAGGTGAACATTCGAAGCCGAGCATCTGCTGGAAATAGGTGAATTGCGAGACTTCCATCCCGTCGCACCAGCATTCCCAGCCGAGCCCCCAGGCGCCGAGCGTCGGGCTCTCCCAGTCATCCTCGACGAAGCGGATGTCGTGCAGCGCCATGTCGATGCCGATGGCCTCGAGCGAGCCGAGGTAAAGGTCCTGCAGGTCCGGCGGGCTCGGCTTGATGAGCACCTGGAACTGGTAGTAGTGCTGGAGCCTGTTGGGGTTCTCGCCGTAGCGCCCGTCGGTCGGCCGACGCGAGGGCTGGACGTAGGCCGCGGCCCAGGGCTTCGTGCCGAGCGCGCGCAGCGTCGTCGCCGGGTGAAAGGTGCCCGCCCCCACCTCCATGTCGTAAGGCTGAAGGATCGCACAGCCCTTCGACGCCCAGTAGGTCTGCAGCCGCAGGATGATCTCCTGGAAGCTGCGGGGCTTCTCGGTGGCGCGGCTCTCGGTCATCTGGCCTGTCCTCGCGGGGGGCTGTTTCGCTCCGCGCCTCTCTAGGGCGCGGCCTGCGGGGGGTCAATCGGCGCCCGGCGATGGTCGCAGCCGCGCCACAGGGCATGCGCGGGCCGCCCTACGGTCTGGCGCAGTCGCGGGCGGCTCTGCTAGGGTTCTCCACAATGGCGCGGATGTCCCGTGACGGGGCGCCGGGAGCCGGAGCAGTGAATTGAAAAGCACGGGACAATCGACACGATGGTGAAGAGTTTCCTCCGGGGGCTTGCGGCCCTGACGCTGACCCTCGGGCTGGTCATGGCCGTGTCGGCCGCGGCGCAGGATGCGCAGGACCGGGTCTGGATCCAGATCGAAAGCTACGCAAGCCTCGGCAACACCGAGGCGCGGCTCAGGGAATACACCCCCGAGTTCGAAAACGTGAACGGCTTCAACGCCGGAGGCTTCTACGCCATCACGCTGGGCCCGTACACGCGCGCCGAGGCCGAGCGCGAGCTTGCCACGCTGCGCGCGCAGGGTCGCATCCCGTCCGACAGCTTCGTCCAGGGGCGCCAGGCCTTCACCTCGCAGTTCTTCCCCATCGGCGAGGACCGGCTGGACGGACCTGCGCCGGCCCCGGCGGTGGCGGAGGCCGTGGAGGAAGCGGGCGAATCCGTCGCCGAGGCCGAGGCGGCCGTCGAAGCCATCGAGGAGGATCCCGCGCCGACCGTCATCGCGGAAGCCGAGGTCGCCGCGGCCGCGCCCGAGCCGGCCGTCGTGCCCGCGGAGACGCCCGCCGAGGCGCGCCAGAGCGAGGCGCAACTGACGCGCGAGGAACGCGACCAGCTCCAGATCGCGCTGCAATACTTCGGCTTCTACCGCGCCGCGATCGACGGCGCCTTCGGCCCGGGCACGCGCGGCGCCATGACCGACTGGCAGATCGACCGCGGGTTCGAGCCCACCGGTGTCCTGACCACCCGCCAGCGCGCGCAGCTTCTCGATGAATACCGGACGGAACTCGCGCGGCTCGGCTACGCCACCGTGCGCGACGAGCGGGCGGGAATCGAGGTGGAGCTGCCGCTCGGCATGGTCGAGTTCTCCGATTACAACTTCCCCTTCGCCCGCTTCGAGGAGACGGACGACAGCGGCCTGCGCGTCCTGCTGATCAGCCAGCCGGGCGACCGGGCGACGCTGTTCGGGCTCTACGAGATCATGCAGACGCTCGAGATCGTGCCGCTCGAGGGCGAGCGCGAGCGGCGGGGCGACAGCTTTCTTCTGACCGGCCAGAACGACAGTCTGCGAAGCCACACCGAGGCGCGTGTGACGGGCGGGGCGGTCAAGGGCTTCACCCTGCTATGGGAGCCGCGCGTGGACGAGGACGCCGAGCAGATCCTCGCGCGCATCCGCGAGACCATCCGCTACTTCGGTGGCGCGCTCGACCCGGCCTTCGTGCCCGAGGACGCGTCCGAGGACATCGACCTCGTCTCGGGTTTCGAGGTGCGCCAGCCCGAGATCCTGCGTTCGGGCTTCTTCGTGGACGGCGCGGGCGCCGTGGTGACCACCCTCGAGGCCGTGACGGGCGAGACCGGATCCTGCGACCGTGTGCTGATCGACAATGCCTATCCCGCGACCGTCGCGTATCGCGACGACGCCCGCGGCCTTGCGGTACTGCGCCCCGAGCAGGCGCTGGCGCCGCAGGGCTTCGCCCGGCTTGCCGAGGCGGAGGTCGGGGTGCGGTCGGACGTGGCCGTGTCGGGTTTCCCCTTCGGCGGGGCGCTGTCCTACGCCTCGACGGCTTTCGGCACGGTGGCAGCGAGCGAGGGCGTGAACGGCGAGGACTGGATGCAGCGGCTGGACGTGACGACGTCGGCCTCCGAGGCGGGCAGCCCGGTGCTCGACATGTCGGGCGCCGTCACGGGCATGGTTTTGCCGGGCAACGCGGGTGGCCGGGCACTGCCCGACGAGGTCACGCTCGCTACCGATGCCGAAGCCCTGCGCGCGGCGCTGGCGGCGGCCGGGGTGGCGCAGCGGGCGGTCCTCGGCACGGGCACGGTGCTCAACCGCGACCAGCTCGCCCGCCTCGGCGCCGCCATCGCGGTACGGGTGAGCTGCTGGAACTGAGTCGGCCGGCGGCCGGCACGGTTTGACGAACGTGCCACCGCACGAATCCGCAGGCGCGCCATCTCTTGCACACCCCTTCTTGGGGTGTGCATTGCCGCGCGGCCGGAGCGGGCAAAACCCGGAGCGGGCACCGGCAGGGGCGGCGCGGCCCGCGGTCCCGGCACGCGCGGCCGGGTCGGCATGGCGCCCGCCCTTCCCCTTGCGGGCACCGGCGATATGTTGCATCCCCGACGGGTCCGAACACCTTCCAGACATCCCGAGGACGACATGGCCGATGGCAGCTTGAACATGGACGCGAAGCCGACCGAGGAGATCTCGGTGCGCGAGGTCTTCGGGATCGATTCCGACATGAAGGTCAAGGGCTTTGCCGACCGCTCCGAGCGCGTGCCGGCGGTCGACACGACCTACAAGTTCGACCCCGACACGACGCTCGCCATCCTCGCGGGCTTCGCGCACAACCGCCGCGTGATGATCCAGGGCTACCACGGCACCGGCAAGTCGACGCATATCGAACAGATCGCCGCACGCCTCAACTGGCCCTGCGTGCGCGTCAATCTCGACAGCCACATCAGCCGCATCGACCTGATCGGCAAGGACGCGATCAAGCTGCGCGACGGCAAGCAGGTGACGGAGTTCCGCGAAGGCATCCTGCCCTGGGCGC
>CAZUVG010000173.1:0-6409 GCA_964623765.1 uncultured Roseicyclus sp. | reverse complement strand
CACGCTGATGGAGGGCGAATTGCGCGTGCTCGACGCCGTACGCACGCCCCGTTCGGCACGGGCCGAGGTCGCGATCGCCGTGGGTCTCGCGGAGGAAGGCGCGATCGATCGTGCCGAGGCCATCGCCCGCATCGCGCCCAACACGCTCAACCAGCTTCTCCACCGGCAGGTGAGCCCGGAGGCGGAGCGCGATGTCCTGACCCGCGGCATCTCCGCCGCGCCCGGTGCGGCCACGGGCAAGATCGTCTTCACCGCCGCCGCCGCCCAGGCCATGCATGCCAAGGGCGAGCCCTGCATCCTCGTCCGCCGCGAGACGAGCCCCGAGGACATCCGCGGCATGCACGCGGCCGAGGGCATCCTGACCGAGCGCGGGGGCATGACCTCCCACGCAGCCGTGATCGCCCGCGGCCTCGGCGTGCCCTGCGTCACGGGTGCGACCCGCCTTCAGCTCGACATCCGCAAGAAGACGCTGACGGTGCCGGGGCGCAAGGTCTTCCACGAGGCCGACGTGGTCACGGTGGACGGCTCCTCCGGCGAGGTGCTGGTGGGCGCGCCGCGGATGGTGGAACCCGCGCTGGGCGGTCCCTTCGCGACGCTGATGGACTGGGCCGACGCCGCGCGTGACATCGGCATCCGCGCCAATGCCGACACGCCCGAGGACGCGGCCATGGCGCAGCGGTTCGGCGTGGACGGGATCGGGCTCTGCCGGACGGAGCACATGTTCTTCGACGAAAGCCGCCTGACGGTCATGCGCGAGATGATCTTCGCCGAGAACCCTGCCGACCGGGCGGCGGCGCTGGAGCTTCTCCTGCCGATGCAGCGGAACGACTTCACCGAGCTCTTCAAGATCATGCGGGGCCAGCCCGTCTGCATCCGCCTCTTCGACCCGCCGCTGCACGAGTTCCTGCCGGGCGATCGCGAGGGCATCCGGGCGCTGGCCGAGGCGCTGGACCTGCCGCTGTCCCGCGTGGCGGCAAGGATCGAGTCGTTGCAGGAATTCAACCCGATGCTCGGGATGCGTGGCGTGCGGCTCGGCATCACGGTGCCCGAGATCTACGAGATGCAGGCCCGCGCCATCTTCGAGGCAACCCTGAAGGCATCCGGGAAGGGCGCGGCGGTGGTGCCCGAGATCATGATCCCGCTGGTCTCCGCCCGGCGCGAGGTGGAACTGGTCAAGGCACGGATCGACGCGGTAGCCTCCGCCGTCCGGAGCGAGACGGGCCAGGATTTCGCCTATCGCCTCGGCGTGATGGTGGAGACGCCGCGCGCGGCGCTTCGCGCTGGCGAGATCGCGGAGCATTCCGCCTTCCTGTCCTTCGGCACGAACGACCTGACGCAGATGACCTACGGGCTGAGCCGCGACGACGCCGGCCGCTTCATGTCGGCCTACGTGCAGCAGGGCGTGTTTGCCGAGGATCCGTTCCAGCAGCTCGACCTCGACGGTGTTGGAGAACTCCTGCTCCTCGGGGCTGCGCGCGGGCGCGCGACCAGAAGCGACGTGACGCTGTCCATGTGCGGCGAGCATGCCGGGCACCCGGATTCCATCGGTTTCTGCCGGAGCGCGGGGTTCGACTACGTGAGTTGCTCGCCCTTCCGCGTGCCGGTCGCGAAGCTTGCCGCTGCGCAATTGTGCCTGAAAGACAAGGAATTGACCGGCGATCTTGAAGTCACCGATCCACGTGCTTCCTGATTGTTGACCCACGGGTAACAACTTTTTGCGTAGATGGTTCCCCGGAGCCCAAGACTCGGTGCGGGTTTGGCCTCCCGCCTGATTCGCGTTAAGAACTGTGCGAATCGTACAAACGGAAGAAGCGGGCGCAGACCCGTCCGGAAGGGGTAGCATGAAGATCGGGATCGCCTCGGCCGTCATGGCCGCGGGTCTTGCCGTGTTCGTCTCGGCGGCCCGTGCCGACGTCACCCTGTCCACCTCCACCGCGCCCGACGCGGGCATCTCGATCCGCCTCGGCAGCCTGATGGGGGTGGAGACAGCCTCGCTCGCCTCTCTTTCGGAGACCCGGCTGCGCCGCCTCGGCGCGCCCTACACCGGGGACGATGCGGACGACCCGCGCATCATGTCCGCCGCGGCACTTGACCGGCTGCGCAGCCCGCGGGGCGATGCCCATTGGGAATGCCTGACCGAGGCGCTCTATTTCGAGGCGCGCGGCGAGCCGATCGAGGGGCAGTACGCCGTGGCCGAGGTGATCCTCAACCGCGTGGACAGCCCGAACTATCCCGACAGTGTCTGCGAGGTCGTGAACGAGGGCACCGGGCGCCGCAACGCCTGCCAGTTCACCTATACCTGCGACGGCCGTCCCGAGGAGATCGGCGATACGGCTGCATGGCACCGGCTGGGCCACATCGCGCGCATCATGCTCGACGGCGCGCCGCGCGACCTGACGGCGCGGGCGACGCACTACCATGCCGACCGGGTCAATCCCCGCTGGTCGCGTATCTACCCGCGGACGGCCGAATACGGCGTGCACATCTTCTATCGCCAGCAGTACTGATCCGATCGCACCGGTCGCGGGCCGCGTCGCCTTCGGACCTCGACCTGCCGCCTCCCGCCCTCGCGCGGCGGGGCCGGCCATGGTAGAGCCCGGCCATGACCGACGATCTCGCCACCGCCTTCAGCCACCCTTCCGAACGCGCCAAGGCCACCGCCGCGGGCGCCCCGCGCGACCGGATCTCGATGACCGGGCACCTGCGCGAGGTCGAGATCGGCGCCTTCCAGGCCGAGCGGGGCGTGACCCAGACCATCCGTTTCGACGTGGTGGTGGAGGTCGAGACCCGTGCCGAGACGGCAGCCGACGATGTCGACCGCATCCTGTCCTACGACACCATAGTGGAGGCGATAGACGCCGCGCTCGCCGCCGAGCGGGTGAACCTGCTGGAGACGCTGTCAGCGCGGATTGCCGACCGCATTCTCGCCCATCCGCTCGCTGCCCGCTGCTTCGTGCGGATCGGCAAGCTCGACCGGGGGCCCTACACGCTCGCCGTGGAGATCGTGCGCGAGGCGCCGCCCGGCCGGCGGCGCCTGCGGCTGCTGGCCGAGGCCGCGCCGCATCCGGCGGTCGTCTTCCTGTCGAACGCCGCGGTGGCGCGCGAGGACCTTCCGGCGCTCCTCGACCGGCTGGAGGAGGGCGGAGCGCCGCTGATCCTCTGCGTCGAGCGGCCGGAGCTGCCCCTGCCGAAGGCAGCGCATCCCATGCCGCAGCGGCGGATCGACCTGCTGGCGATCGAGCAGGGGGCGTGGCTGCTGGCTGCCCGCGATCCGCGCTGCGTCGTGGTGGACAGCCGCACCGAGCTCGACTGGGCCATGCGCCACGGTAAGATCAGCGTCTGGGCGCCGTCGAAGCTGGTGCTCGATGCCGTCGAGGGGCCGGGCGCGGGCGTCACCGCGCCGCTCGCGCTCGCGCACTGGCTGGCGCAGGGCTTCGACGCCCGCGCATTGGTGCAGATCGGTGCGGCCGCGGAGCCTGTGGCGGCGCCGGGCGGCCGGCCCCTGCTGACCCTCGCGGCCGGCGAGATGCCGGGGCAGGCCTGGCTCGAGCGGGTGACCTGACCCCGCACTGTGGCGCCCGCGCCGCAGGCGCACGCCTCGCGCATGGCCGGAGGCGCTGCCGCGGCTCGCACAAGGCGGCGCGGATCGGGTAGGCGGACCCATGACCGACTACGTCCGAGCGATTCCAAGCCCAGATCCCGCGATGGCGGAGCGTGGCCTTCCGCTCGCCGGCGGATGGACCCGTTTCGCGGAGGCGGAAATCCTGCGCCGCGGGGCGTCTCCCGAAATCGTGCCAGCCGACACGCTGCCGGCGGACGTGCGGGATGCGCTGGCCCGGCCGCGTCCGCCGCTCGCCGGGCTCACGCTCGACCGGCCGCGGCTCATGGGCATCCTGAACCTCACGCCCGACAGCTTCTCGGACGGCGGCCGCCACTGCGACGCGCCGTCGGCGCTCTCGCGGGCGGCGGACATGGTGCGGGAGGGGGCGGACATCCTCGACATCGGCGGGGAGTCTACGCGGCCGGGAGCGGAGGAGGTGCCCGCGGCGCAGGAGATCGCGCGCATCCGGCCGGTCATCGAGACGCTGCGCGACGCAGGGCCGGACGTGCCGCTCAGCCTCGACACGCGCAAGGCGGAGGTGGCGCGCGCAGGCCTCGCGGCCGGGGCGTGGATCCTGAACGACGTCTCCGGCCTGCGCTTCGATCCGTCGATTGCCGGCGTCGCGGCGGAGGCCGGGGCGCCGCTGATCCTGATGCACTCGATCGGGACGCCCGAGACGATGCAGGGCCTCGCGGCCGAGGCCTACGACGACGTCCTTCTCGACGTCTACGACGCGCTCGCGGCTGCCGTCGGCCGGGCCGTGCAGGCGGGGGTGCCCCGGGAGCGGATCGTGGTCGACCCCGGGCTCGGCTTCGGCAAGACCGATGCGCAGAACCGGGCGCTGCTGGCGCGGCTGTCGCTGTTCCACGGCCTCGGCTGCCCGATCCTGCTCGGCGCCTCCCGCAAGGGCATGATCGGGCGCGTGGCCGGGGTGGAGGAGCCCTCACGGCGCGGGCCCGGATCGGCGGGAATCGGCCTCTGGGCCGTCTCGCAGGGCGTACAGATCCTGCGGGTTCATGATATCGATACGCACCGGCAGGCGATCGCGCTGTGGATGGCATGCGCGGGCGGTCCGCTCCGGGACGGGCAGATAGCAAACGGGTAGGGCAAGGCATTGACGAGAAAGCTTTTCGGCACGGACGGCGTGCGCGGGAGGGCCAATCGCCATCCCATGACGGCCGAGATGGCGCTGAAGCTCGGGGCCGCGGCCGGGAGGTTCTTCCGCCGCGACAACGGTCGCGACCACCGCGTGGTGATCGGCAAGGACACGCGGCTTTCGGGCTACATGCTGGAGACGGCGCTCACGGCAGGTTTCACCTCGACGGGGATGAACGTGCTGCTGCTCGGCCCCGTTCCCACGCCCGCGGTGGGCCTTCTGACGCGGTCGATGCGTGCAGATGTCGGCGTGATGATCTCGGCGAGCCACAACCCGGCCGAGGACAACGGGATCAAGTTCTTCGGCCCCGACGGCTTCAAGCTGTCGGACGAGGCCGAGGCGGAGATCGAGGCGCTGATGGAGACGGGCGTGCAGCCCGCGCAGGCCGAGAACATCGGCCGGGCGAAGCGCATCGACGACGGCCGCTTCCGCTACGTGGAACGGGTGAAGGGGACATTCCCCGCGGGCCTGACGCTCGACGGCATCCGGGTGGTGATCGACTGCGCCAACGGCGCGGCCTACCGCGCCGCGCCGGAGGTGCTGTGGGAACTCGGCGCCGAGGTGATCCCGGTGGGGGTGAGTCCAGACGGGCGGAACATCAACGACGGGGTCGGATCGACGGCCACGGACGCGGCGGCGGCGCGGATCCGCGAGAGCCGTGCGGACTTGGGCATCTGCCTCGACGGGGACGCCGACCGGGTGATCCTGCTCGACGAGACCGGGGCGGAGGCCGACGGCGACCAACTCATGGCGCTCTTCGCCGAACGCTGGGCCGCGGAGGGGCGGCTTGCAGGCGGTACGCTGGTGGCCACGGTAATGTCGAACCTCGGGCTCGAGCGGTTTCTGGAGGGCAAGGGGCTGAAGCTCCACCGCACGGCCGTCGGCGACCGCTACGTGGTCGAGGCGATGCGCGCCCATGGGCTGAACCTCGGGGGCGAGCAGTCCGGGCACATCGTGATGACCGATTACGCCACGACGGGCGACGGGCTGATGGCGGGGCTCCAGTTCCTGGCGGAGATGGTGCGGACGGGCGAGAAGGCGAGTGTGCTGGCCCGCCGCTTCGCCCCGGTACCGCAACTTCTGCGCAACGTCAGGTTCGACGGCGCGACGGTTCCGCTCGCGCTGCCGGCGGTGCAGGACGCGATCGCGGCGGGCGAGGCGCGGCTGAACGGGCACGGACGGCTCCTGATCCGGAAGTCTGGGACCGAGCCGCTGATCCGCGTCATGGCCGAGGCCGAGGACGAGGCCCTGATGAAAGCGGTCGTCGAGGAGATCGTGGGCGCGGTGCAGGCGGCGGGCTGAGCGCGGGCGATCCGGCGGTGCGCCCCTGACGGGGCGCGCGCCCCTTGTCTCGCGACGCGCCTCCGGCGCTGTGCTCGGCGAGGGGACACTGCCCGCCGGAGTTCAGCCCCCGGGATGAAGGGGCCGCCCGGCGACGTAGGTCGCGGCCACCGCGCGATCGTCACCCATCATGATGGTGGGGAAGAGCGCCTCCCAGATCGTGTCTGCCCGGGCCGCGGCCTGGGCTATGGCAGGGGTCGAGGCGAGGTCGAGGACGACGAGGTCGGCCTCGAGGCCCGGCGCGAGGCGGCCGATCCGGTCCTGGAGGCGCAGGGCCTCGGCGGAGGCGCCGGTGGCGAGCCAGAGGAGGT
>CAZUVG010000172.1:1207-6412 GCA_964623765.1 uncultured Roseicyclus sp. | reverse complement strand
GATTCGACCATGATCTACGTGACCCACGACCAGGTGGAGGCGATGACGCTGGCCACCCGGATCGTGGTCCTCGCCGGCGGCGGCATCGCGCAGGTCGGCACCCCGCTCGAACTCTACCAGAGGCCCTGCTCCACCTTCGTGGCGCAGTTCATCGGCAGCCCGTCGATGAATCTTCTTCCGGGCCGTATCGTGGGCACGGGCAACTCGACGACGCTGGAGATGAAGGAGGGCGGCGGCACGATAACCTCCGACTATCCCTCGCTGCCGGAGGACATGGATGCCGAGGTGCTGGTCGGCATCCGTCCCGAGGACATGCACGAGACCGACGCCGAGGACTTCGCCTACCACGGCAAGGTGGAGATCATCGAGGCGCTTGGCGAGGTGACGCTGCTCTATTTCGAGGCCACGTCCGCCGACCACGCCCCCGTCATCGGCAAGCTGCCCGGCATCCACAAGGACCTTCGCGGCAAGGACGTGCGACTGACGTCCTCGCCCGACTGCGTGCATGTCTTCAAGGACGGCATCTCGCTGCTCTACCGCGACCAGGACGTCTTCGTGCCCGGCGTGCAGCCGCACTGACCGCGCCGCATTGTCCGCTGCTCTACCGCGATCGGGCTGTCCGGTCGCGGGCGGACATCATTGTGTCTGGAACTGTTAGCGCTAACTCGGTATGACGGGGGAGAGGCAGACGAAGGGGGCCCGGTGCCATGCCACTCGACGACCGCATCGCACAGGTGACAGACCGCATCGTTGAGCGATCGAAGGGCGCCCGCGGCACCTATCTCGACCGGATGCGGCGGCTGGCGGACGAGGGGCCGCGGCGGGCGCATCTGTCCTGCGGCAACCAGGCCCATGCCTATGCCGCGATGGGCGGCGACAAGGAAACGCTCGTCGGCGCCCGCGCGCCGAACCTCGGGATCGTCACCGCCTACAACGACATGCTGAGCGCGCATCAGCCGTTCAGGGACTATCCCGACCGCATCAAGGAGGCCGCCCGCCGCGCCGGCGCCACGGCGCAGGTCGCGGGCGGCGTGCCGGCCATGTGCGACGGCGTCACGCAGGGCCAGACGGGCATGGAGCTGTCGCTCTTTTCGCGAGACGTGATCGCGCTCGCCTCGGGCGTCGCGCTTTCGCACAACACCTTCGACGCTGCGTTGTATCTCGGGGTCTGCGACAAGATCGTGCCCGGCCTGATCATCGCCGCGGCCACCTTCGGCTACATCCCCGGCATCTTCGTTCCCGCGGGCCCAATGACAAGCGGCCTGCCCAACGACGAGAAGTCCCGCATCCGACAGCTTTTCGCCGCGGGCGAGATCGGCCGCGACAAGCTGATGGAGGCCGAGATGGCCTCCTACCACGGTCCCGGCACCTGCACCTTCTACGGCACGGCGAATTCCAACCAGATGCTGATGGAGTTCATGGGCCTGCATCTGCCCGGCGCCTCCTTCGTCAATCCGGGCACCGAGCTGCGCGACGCCCTGACAGAGGCCGCGGCGAGCCGAGCCTCCGAGATCACCGCGCTCGGCAACGACTACCGCCCGGTCTGCGACGTCCTCGACGAGAAGGCCTTCGTGAACGGGATCGTGGGGCTCATGGCCACGGGCGGCTCGACGAACCTTGTCATTCACCTCGTCGCCATGGCGCGGGCGGCGGGCGTGATCCTCGATCCGGCCGACTTCGCCGACATCTCCGCCGCGACGCCGCTGATGGCGCGCGTCTACCCCAACGGGCTTGCCGACGTGAACCATTTTCACGCCGCGGGCGGATTGGGCTACATGATCGGCGAGCTTCTCGATGCGGGCCTCCTGCATCCCGACACGGAGACCGTCGCCGGAACGGGACTTGCGCTCTACACGCGCGAACCGAAGATGCACGACGGCCGCCTCACCTGGGAGGACTGCGCGCGCGAGACGCTCAACGACAAGATCCTGCGTCCGGCCTCGGATCCGTTCCAGACCACCGGCGGCCTGGTCGAGCTTTCGGGCAACCTCGGCCGCGGCGTGATGAAGGTCTCCGCCGTCGCGCCCGAGCGCCACGTGGTCGAGGCGCCCGCCGCCGTGTTCCACGACCAGGGCGCCGTGAAGGAGGCATTCCGCGCGGGCAAACTCGACCGCGACGTGGTCGTCGTGGTCCGCTTCCAGGGACCGAAGGCCAACGGGATGCCGGAACTGCATGCCCTGACGCCGATCCTCGCCGTCCTGCAGGACCGCGGCCACAAGGTCGCCCTCGTCACCGACGGGCGCATGTCCGGCGCCTCGGGCAAGGTACCCTCGGCCATCCACGTTGCGCCCGAGGCGCTCGACGGCGGGCCGATCGGCAAGGTGCGGGACGGCGACACGATCCGCGTCGACGCGACGTCCGGACGACTGGAGGCCCTGGTCGAGGGCCTCGATGCCCGGCCGGCGGCCACGCCCGACCTCGGGGACAACACCTGGGGTGTCGGGCGCGAGCTTTTCGAGCTGTTCCGCAGGAATGCCGGACCGGCCACCGAAGGGGCGGCGTCGGTCGTCTGATGCGCCTTCGCCTTCCCTTCTTCTTGTCCCAAATACGGCCGCCGGAGGCCGCGGCGCCCCGGCTCCTCGCGGGCCGGGGCGTCGCGATCCCGAGCGTCCGCGTCACACCCGAGGGAACCCTCCCATGACCCCCGCCGAGCAATCGCGCTTCACCCGCGGCCTCGCTGCCCGCGCCCCGATCATCCCGGTCCTCGTCGTGGAGGACGCCGCCCGTGCCCGGCCCCTCGCCGAGGCGCTCGTCTCCGGCGGCCTTTCCGTGCTGGAGGTGACGCTGCGAACCCCGGCGGCCCTCGACGCCATCGCCGAAATGGCCGCCGTTCCGGGGGGCGCCGTCGGCGCGGGCACGCTCGTCACGGCCTCGGACGTCTCTGCGGCCAAGGCGGCCGGCGCGACCTTCGGCGTCTCCCCCGGCGCCACGCCGGAGCTGGTCGCTGCCTGCATCGACGCGGACCTGCCGCTCCTTCCGGGCGCCGCCACGGCCTCCGAGGCGATGGCCCTGCTCGCGCAGGGCTACGACATGCTCAAGTTCTTCCCCGCCGAGGCCGCGGGCGGCGTGCCATGGCTGAAGTCGATGGGAGGTCCGCTGCCGCAGGTCTCCTTCTGCCCGACCGGCGGGATCACCACGAGGAACGCGTCCGAGTACCTCGCCCTGCCCAACGTGCCCTGCGCAGGCGGCTCCTGGGTGGCGCCCGCCGACCGGGTTGCGGCGGGCGACTGGGCCGCCGTCGAGGCGCTCGCCCGCGAGGCCGCGGCGCTTTCCCGCTGAGTCGCGGCCGCCCGGCCGGTCGCTTGAGCGACACGGCGTCGGCGCCGCTCTGCTCGTGACATGTTGGTCACCGAAATCGGGCGTGATGCGCGGAAAGAAGCCGGGACACCGCGTCCCGACCGGCGGAGACATGCGTGGCTCGCGTGCAACACGCAGGCGTGATTGGCGTCTGCCGCAACCCTCGACCATCTCGCGCGTTGCGGGAAAGGGTGCCGCCCCCGCGGCGGCCGACCCGTCGAGCAAGAGAAAGGGATAATTCGAATGACCAACGCAACGACCGCGGTTCGCAAGGGACGCATGGCCATCCTGGCAGGTACCGTCACCCTCGCCGCAATGCCGGCCTTCGCGGGCGGCGTGGCCGAGCCGGCGCCGGCCCCCGCCGTCGTCCCCGCAGCCCCCGCTCCGATGCCGAGCGCTGACTGGACCGGCGCCTACGGCGGCATCCAGCTGGAATACGGCGACGTGGGCTTCGGCGTCGAATCGGGCTTCATCGACAGCATCACCGAGGACGAGGACACGTCTGGCGACGGGTTCCTCGGCGGCATCTTCGCGGGCTACCGCCACGACTTCGGCAGCTACGTCATCGGCGCCGAGATCGACCACATGGCGTCGGACATCGACCTCGACGTCGACGGAGCTGACGGCAGCCTCGACCGCATCACGCGGCTGGGCGTCGAGGCCGGCTATGACGCGGGACCGGCGCTGCTCTACGGCACGATCGGGGCCGCCAATGCCTCGATCAGCGTGGACGGCGACGATTCCAGCAGCAACGGCTACTTCTATGGTGTCGGGATGGACTACGCCGTGACGTCGCAGTGGACCGTCGGCGCGGAGCTTCTCCAGCACGAGTTCGACGACTTCGACGACTCGGGCACCGATGTCGACGCCACCACGTTCGGCATCAACGCGGCCTTCCGCTTCTGAGCGGTCATGCTGCATTGCACGTGCAGGGCCCGGGCGGCAACGTCCGGGTCCCTTGCCCGTCCTGTCAGTGCAGGACGACGGAGTTCCGGTCGAGCCGCACCAGCCCGTAGGAGCCGAGGATGCGACGGCGCAACTCCCCGGGATGGGTGCCCCACGGAAGCGTGACCCATCCCTCCTCCCGCAGCCAGGGCGGGGCATCGGCGCGGCCTTCGGCCACCAGCCGCAGCGCCTGCGCACAGTCGAGCCTGAGGCTCACCCCCTCGCCATCGATGATATAGGCCGCGAACATGTGGCCGCGCACCGTCCAGACGACGGCGCCGGGCCCGAAGGGCTGGTTCCGCTCGGTGCCCTCAAGCTGGCGGCAGACGTGATCCGCGAAGGTTTCGTGCATCGGTCCGGGGCCGTGCTGTCCTCTCCCTGTATGCGACTGAATACAGTGCAGGAGGCCGCCCGAGGCAAGCCCCTTCGCCTGCGTCCAGCCGTCGCCCGCGCCCGGCGCGGTTCCCTTCGCCCGCGCAACCTGCTACGCCCGCGCCGCGCCTGCAGGGCGCTTCCGGAGGGTCAGGGGACAGGCCGATGGTCGAGATCAGGCTGCGCAACTCGATGACGCGACAGGTCGAGCGGCTCGACCCGATCGACCCCGATCGCGTGCGCATGTATGTCTGCGGCCCCACGGTCTACGAGCGCGCCCATCTCGGCAACGCGCGGCCCGCCGTTGTCTTCGACGTGCTCTTCCGCCTCCTGCGCCACGTCTACGGGCCGGATCATGTCACCTACGTGCGGAACTTCACCGACGTGGACGACAAGATCAACGCGCGCGCGGCGCAGTCGGGACGGCCCATCGCGGAGATCACCGAGGAGACCACCCGCTGGTATCTCGAGGACATGGCCGCCCTCGGCGTGATGGAGCCCACGCACATGCCGCGGGCCACCGGCTACATCGGCCAGATGATCGCCATGATCGAGGCGCTGATCGCGAAGGGTCACGCCTACGAGGCCGAC
>CAZUVG010000172.1:0-1197 GCA_964623765.1 uncultured Roseicyclus sp. | reverse complement strand
GCTCTTCTCGGTGGCGAGCTACCCAAATTACGGCCGCCTTTCGGGCCGGTCGGTCGAGGACATGATCGCCGGCGCCCGCGTCGAGGTCGCCCCCTACAAGCGCGACCCGATGGATTTCGTGCTCTGGAAGCCCTCGGCGCCGGACGAGCCGGGCTGGGACAGCCCCTGGGGCCGCGGCCGCCCCGGCTGGCACATCGAGTGCTCGGCCATGGCCCACGAACTGCTGGGGGAGAGCTTCGACATCCACGGCGGCGGCAACGACCTGCTGTTCCCGCACCACGAGAACGAGATCGCGCAGTCCGCCTGCGCCCATCCCGGCGGCGCCTTCGCGCGGATCTGGATGCACAACGAGATGCTGCAGGTCGAGGGCAAGAAGATGTCGAAGTCGCTCGGCAACTTCTTCACCGTGCGCGACCTGCTGGACCAAGGCATACCGGGCGAGGTGATCCGCTTCGTGTTCCTGTCGACGCATTACGGCAAGCCGATGGACTGGACGGCGAAGAAGGCGTTCGAAGCTAGAGACGCCCTCAATAAGATGGCAAGAATGTTAGGGCGGGCGGGATCAGATGTTCTTGAAAACCTTGAAGCTGCCGAGCCATTCGAAGAAGTGGTTGAGGCATTGGCCGACGATTTGAATACGCATCTCGCGCTCACCCTCTTACGAAACGCGAGACCTGAAGAAAAAGACTTCAATGACGGCCTAAAATACTGGGTGAGACGTCTTTATGCCTCACAGCTTTTGATGGGGTTCGACTTCAAGAGAAGTCTTGAGGCGAAAACGACGAGCGACAACATCGATGCACTGAAGTCCATATTCCTCCATAGCGCAGGCGAGGAGCATGAGCGTCGCCTCGCCGTTTTAGCTGCGGAGCTCACTCGCAAGCGAAACGAAGCGAGACGTAGCAAGGACTTCTCGTCGGTCGATGACATGAAAGCCGCATTGATCGGAGCCGGTGTCGAAGTGCGAATGTCGAAAGACGGTGTGGAGCTTGTGCCCGGACCGGGATTCGATTCGGAGAAACTGAAGGACCTCGCATGATCACGAGCGACCCGAGCCGGGCGGGCGCCTGCCCGTGGGGTGGCGCAACGACGTCGGATCGATGCACTTTATGGCTGCCGTGTCAGGGCTCCATCCAGGGGCGGCACCAAGCCTCGCCAAAGCGCCAGCCCGCCGGGACGGGCAGGCGCTCGCCCGGC
>CAZUVG010000171.1:0-6432 GCA_964623765.1 uncultured Roseicyclus sp. | reverse complement strand
ACTGGAAAACGTGGATCATTCTCGCAGGCCGGGGGGCCGGCAAGACCCGCAGCGGGGCAGAGTGGTGCCGGGGGAAGATCAAGGGCGGATGCGGCAGGCTGGCCCTGATCGCGCCGACTGCCGCCGACGCGCGCGATACGATGGTGGAGGGCGAAAGCGGCCTGCTCGCCGTCTGCTGGGAAAAGGATAGAGACCACAGGGGCGCAGCGATCGGGCGCCCGCTCTACGAGCCGTCCAAGCGGCGGGTCACATGGGAGAACGGGGCGCAGGCGACGCTGTTCTCGGCCGAGGAGCCTGACCGCCTGCGCGGCCCTCAGCATGACGCGGCGTGGTGCGATGAGCTCGCGGCATGGACGCACCTCACCGAGACGTGGGACATGCTGCAATTCGGCCTGCGCCTCGGCGATCACCCGCAGGCAATGGTGACGACGACGCCGCGGCCGGCCCCGCTTCTGCGGCAGCTAGTCAAGGACAACACGACGGTCATCACGCGCGGCTCGACGTTCGAGAACGCGGCCAACCTCGCGCCGTCGTTTTTGGCGGCCGTGCGCGACCGCTACCAAGGCACCCGCCTCGGCCGTCAGGAACTGTATGCCGAGATCCTCGACGACGTGCCGGGCGCGCTCTGGACCGCCGAGATGTTCCGGCCAGCCGGGGACATTGGCCCGCTGGCCCGCATCGTGGTCGGGGTGGACCCGTCCGGGGCGGCATCGGCCAGCGACGAGGGCGCAGACGAAATCGGCATCGTGGTCGCCGGGCAGCTTCGGGCGAAGGATGCTCAAGGCCGCACGCAATTCTTGATCCTTGAGGACGCCACCTTGCGGGCCTCGCCTCTCGGCTGGGCGCGGCGGGCAGTGGAGCGATACGAGGCGCACCAGGCGGGCGCCATCGTGGCGGAGCGCAACTTCGGCGGCGCGATGGTCGAAAGCAACATCCGCACCGTGGCGCGCAACGCGAAGGTCAAGCTGGTGACGGCCTCGCGCGGCAAGGCGGTGCGGGCCGAGCCGGTGGCTGCGCTTTACGAGCAAGGGCGCGTCTACCACGCCCGCGGCCTCGAGGAACTGGAAGGGCAGATGATGCACATGACGACGACCGGCTATGTGGGCGAGGGTTCGCCCGACCGGCTCGACGCCGCCGTGTGGGCGCTGTCCGAGATGGCCTTGGAAGACCGCCCCGCAGCACAGGTGTTCCTTTGAGGGAGATCGGAATATGGCAGACCAATTCGAGGGTTACTCGCCCACGCTGATAAGCCCCGCGTCGTCTGCTGCGGCGGTAACTCCCGGCGCATCCGCGCTGGCAAACACGGCGCGCGCCCTATACGTTGGCGGCGCCGGCGATCTTGAGGTCACTATGCTTGGCGGTCAGACCGTTATCTTTTCCAGCGTCCCGGCCGGGTCCATCATTGCGGTGCGTGCGACCCACGTTCTCAATGCCAACACGACCGCCAGCGGTATTGTGGCGCTTTGGTAAGGCAGCATGACGGCTTTCAGCATCAGGGAGTTCCTGTCCCGCGTTGCGGGGCTGAGCACCAAGCACGATCATTATTCTGATTTCGGGTGGCCCGAGCATGTCACGTTCTGGCATCTCCACAAGATGTATGAGCGAAACGACCTTGCTAAGGCAGCGGTAAAGAAGACCACCGAAAAGACCTTTCAAAACCTGCCGCTCATTCTTGCGGCAAAGGGTGGAGGTGAGCTGACCGATCTTGCCGAAGCGTTCGATCGGTTGGGCTTCTGGGACAAAATCGCAGACACCGACGAATACGCACAGGTTGGCGGCTATGCCGGGCTCATTCTGCGGATTGCAGATGGTCAGCGGTTCAATGAGCCGGTGGATGGGTCGTATTCCCTAGATGACCTGGTGGAAATCATTCCCGCCTGGTCAGAGCAGCTCAAGGTATCGGAGTGGCATCTGGACGAAGATGACCCGGACACCTACGGCAAGCCGAAGACGTTCACTTTCAACGAGGCGGCCATTACTCGAGAGGGCGCCAACCGAAGCGTCGTCGTTCATCCTGATCGTGTGTTCGTGTGGTCTGCGACCGGGGACGTTCATTGCCCGTCTTCGCTTCTGTCCGGATACAATAATTTGCTCGACATGGAAAAGATCAGCGGTTCCGGCGGCGAGGGTTTCTGGAAAACGGCAGCGGCTCGCTTGAACATCGAGATCGACAAGGATACCGATTTCGAGGCATTCAAGCGATCTGTCGAGGCGCAGGGGGGCGGCAAGACGTTCCAGGAGATACTGGACGAAAAGGCCACCAAACTGAATGCCGGGTTCGACTCCTCCTACATCAGCCAAGGCATGAAGGTGGCGCCGTTCTCAATCAGCCTGCCGCAACCCAAAGAGTTCTTTGATATTCCGCTGTCCGCTTTTGCGGCGGGTCGTTCTATGCCGACCAAGATCCTCATTGGCATGCAGACGGGCGAGCGCGCCAGCACCGAGGACGCGCGGGAATGGAGTAACACGATCATGTCGCGCCGCAACAGGTGGGCGGCCCCTTCAATACGCGCCCTGCTGTTCAGGCTGGAGCGGTTTGGCATGATTCCATCGGGCTGGCACATTGAATGGGATGACCTGTCCGACGACACGCCGGCTGCTCGTTTGGAGCGGGCCGACCGGATGGCGGACATCAACACCAAGCTGGACGCTGTGGATGGCCAGCCGGCTTTTACAGGCGAAGAGATCCGCATGGAAGCCGGATACGAGGGTGACCTGCCCGAGCCCATGGGAGAGGACGATCTATGACCATTCGCGTGAACATCCGCACCGTCGCAAACATTGGTGGAGTGCGCAGGGAGCGGCGCAATGGGCGCGACAAGATCATCGTTCCCAGCGCCACGCTGCCCGATGACGTGGTGATGAACGAGATCCGATATCCGGCGGACGAAATTGCCAAGGGCTTCGGAACGCTCAACGGCACGCTGGCTCCACTCGGCCATCCGACCATTGAGGGCAAGTTTGTCAGCGCATCGCATCCGGAAGGAATCAACATCGGCTGGATCGGCGCCTACAACGAGAATGTGCGCCGTGAAAATGGGCGCGTGTATCTGGACAAGGTGATCGACGTTGCCCGCGCCAAGGAAAGTGAGGGCGGCAAGGCGGTTCTGGCCGCCATTGATGCCGGCGAGCCGATCCACACCAGCACTGGCCTTTTGTGTGAGTTGGAGGAGGCCAGCGGTGAGGGATACAAATACATCGCCCGCAACATGGAGTTCGATCACGACGCCATCCTTCTGGGGGAGGAGGGCGCAGCCACGCCGGAGCAGGGCGTCGGAATGCTGGTCAACAGCAAGGGCGAACGCGAAGACATCAAGGTCATCAATTCGGCGCTGGAAGATGCCGACAGGGAATTGGATTGGGCGGTGGAGCACCTCGCCCGAGCTCTGGAGCGGCGTGAAAAGCTGCCGATGCTAGAGCGAATGAAGGCCGCACTGCTGGAGATGTTCAGCGCACCGCGGGAACCGTCCACCGAAGAAGGGAACATGGACATGGACAAGGAACAGTTCGACGCGCTGTCCGCCAAGGTGAACGGCCTGGCGGAAAACGTAGCCACTAAAGACGATCTGGCCAATTCGCTGGCTGAGGCGCTCAAGCCTCTGGTCGATGCGCAGGCGGAGATCAGGGCAAACCAGGAGGCGCGCGAGAAGGCCGAGCGCGACACTTTGGTCAACAAGGTTGTCGATGCCAAGATCGAGGGCATCGACAAGGACGTGGCCGAGAAGATGGACGCCGCTGCGCTCAACGCGGTTCTGACCATGCACGCTGCGCAGAGCAGGAAGGCGGCGCCGCTTGCCTCCGGCTTCATGGCAAACACCGGCGTGGAAGATGATTTCTCGCCGCTTGGCTGGGGGGTGAAGCAATGACCACGGCAAACACTGTGTTCGCAGGCCCTGTCGAGGCCAACAAGCCGCTGATGCGCGAGGCCAAGATTGCTTCCGGCGAAACCCTCGTCGGCGGCATGCTGGTGGAGCTGTCCTCGGGGGAGTGGGTGGCGCATGCCACTGCCGATGTCGGCGGTGATATCTGCGTCATTGACATGGATACTGTCGGGCAGAAGGCGGTTGGGGCAACGCTGACCGTGGGACAGTCGCATCCGGCGTTCATTCCGCAGGTCGGCTACTCCTACAACCTCGTGCTGGCCGCATCGCAGACGATCACCAAGGGCGAAGCCCTCACGTCGAACGGCGCCGGTGCAGTCAAGTCGGCGGCAACGGACGGCTCCGATGAGGCGCTGTTCTATGCTGACGAGGATGTCACCACGACCGGCGAAACCGGCCGCATCCGTGCGCGCTACAACCCGACCGGCGTGAACGCGCTGACGTAACCCCGAAAGGATAGGGCAAATGTTCTACTTCGATCCAGGCCGTCCTGAGTGGTCGGCGCAGCGCAATCATGTCGCGCAAGCTGCAATGGTGGGTAACATCCGCTCCACCGTGAACCGGCACAACGCGCAGATGGTGGGCAACGAGGCGGCGGTGCTGCCCCGCGACGTTGCACAAGAGTTTGACCGCCAGCAGGTTGAGCTGATGCGCGAAAACAACCTGACCCTGCTGAACGATCTTATGCCCTTGGCGCGCGCACTGCCAGTCGGGAAGATCGAAAGCATTCATCGTCGGGTGTCCGACAGCGGATCGGCCAAGCGCAGCCTGACGGGCCGCACTACGGTCGATATCGACAAGGCCGCGTTCGATTATGATAGCACGATCAAGGTGGTCCACCAGGACGGTTTTGGGCGTGACTGGATGGAGATGCAGGGCCAGCGGACGGAGGCTTTCGACGGCCTCGTGGACGACCAAGCCAACTCGACGCGCACCGTGCTGGACTCCATCGCCACGCACATCTACAGCGGCGCGCTGGACGAAAACGGGCAGGTCATCAGCTACAACGGCACCTCCGCAACGGGCATCAAGACTTCGACCAAAGTAGCGGCTGTCGATCTGGATAGCGATGGCCTGAACATCGACTTCACGTCCTCCTCGGCCACGGCTGCGGATATCCGTGCGGCGTGGGTTCAGCTGGTCAAGACGCTGCGTGTCGACAACAATGTCGGTCAAAACATCACGTTTTACATCTCGGCTGACATCGAGACCAACTTCCAGCGTTTCTATGGCTCCGATTCCGGCGACAGCGGCAAGACCATCATGACGGTGCTGCGCGAGTTGGCCGGCGTGGCAGACGTCAAGGTCGATCGGTCGCTCTCGGGTAATGAGGTCGTCGGGATGGTGCTGAGTTCGCAGTTCATCCGCCCGTTGGTCGGCATGGCTGTTTCGACGGTTCCGCTGTTCCGGGCGAACCCGATGGACGCCTACAACTACATGACCTGGGCCAATGTCGGGCTGGAGATCCGCACGGATTATACCGGCAAGACCGGCGTTCTCTATGCGCGCGCCATCACCTGACGCAAATGGCCGGCCTGAGCAATGGGCCGGCCGATCCGCTCGGAGGTTTGACATGCAGAACAGGTTCAAGGTTGCGGCTCATGGCTTGCAGGTGGACAAGGTGATGATATTGCCCGGCTCGGAGCTTGTGCTGTCCGGTCCCGCACCGGGGCACTGGTCCCGGTTTGGTGTGCCCGTTCAGGACGCGCCTAGAGAAATGACCGTCGCCACACCGAAGGCTCGTCGCCCGCGCAAGGCTGACAAGTGACCATCTATAGCACGATTGCAGACTGGCGGGCCTACGCCACGGCGCGGGGCGACAATGCCCCCACGGCTGCCTCTGACGCCGATGCAACCGCAGCCTTGCAGCGTGCCAGCGACTATGTGAGGACGCGCTACGTGCTGCCGCTCGGACTGTCTGGCACGGCGGACAACGTGATTGAGGCCGCGCACATTGCTGCGGGGTATGAGCTGACGACGCCGGGCTTCTGGTCCAAGACATTCACTCCCGCGCAGCAAAAGGTGTTGACCGGGGTCGGCGATATTCGCTGGACAGTTCAAGGCAATGCCACAATGGACAAGGGCTACAATGCGCAGGTTCCCGTTTCGCCTGCGATTGACGCGCTGTTCGGGGGGACGTCAAGCACTGGCTTGCATCTTGGGGTAATCGGGTGAGCGGCGCCGAGGCCCTTGCAGACATCAAGGCGGCTCGCCTAGAGGCTGGCGCAGAGGCTGCCGTCATCATTCGCACGAGCGGCGCTAACGAGACGACCTATCCGCCAACGGCTGGGACCGAGTCCGAATATGGATGTTGGGTGAACTTCTCCAGTTACAGCGCGCGGGATCGGGACGGAACGCAAATCACGGCGCGCGATGTAAAGGTTATGGTCTGGCCGGATGCAGAGACAGACCCGCGAAATGGTGATAGGCTGAAGGTCGCTGGACAGACGTTTCATCTGGTCAATGTGGATCAGATGCGGTGGGATGGTGTGGCTTTGATGTGGGAAGCGCAGGCGAGGGCGGCGGATGGCTAGGGACACCCGCGCGGCCT
>CAZUVG010000170.1:0-6442 GCA_964623765.1 uncultured Roseicyclus sp. | reverse complement strand
CGAGTACATGGGACTGACACCAGGCACGCCGCTCCGCGAGATCGAGATCGACACGGTCTTCATCGGCTCCTGCACGAACGGCCGGATCGAGGACCTGCGCGCCGCCGCCGAGATCCTCAAGGGCAAGAGGATCAAGGACGGCCTGCGCGCCATGGTCGTCCCCGGTTCTGGCCTGGTCCGCGCCCAGGCCGAGGAGGAGGGGCTCGCCGACGTCTTCCGCGAGGCCGGCTTCGAATGGCGGCTGGCCGGTTGCTCCATGTGCCTTGCGATGAACCCCGACCAGCTCGCTCCCGGCGAGCGTTGCGCCGCGACCTCGAACCGGAACTTCGAGGGGCGGCAGGGCCGCGGCGGCCGCACGCACCTGATGAGCCCGGCCATGGCGGCAGCGGCGGCCGTCACCGGCAGGCTCACGGACGTGCGCGGGCTGATGTGACCGTCGCGGCGGGCCAGCTTCTTGCAAGAAGCTGGCGTCGATCTTGCAAGATCGGGGGCAGAGCCTTGCAAGGCTCTGCCGGGGGTCAGGCTTCCTGCAGGAGCCGCCGTGTCACCGGCAGCATCGCCAGCGACAGGCCGAAGCACCACGTCGCCAGGACCGTGCCCTGCTCGGGAAACGTCACGCCGCGGTCGATGGCCAGCCCGGTGAGCCCGGGCCCGATCGCCGTGGAAAGGACCATGAGCGCCGTCGCCATGGCCCGCACGGCGCCGAGGTGTGCCGTGCCGTAGACAGCGGGCAGCAGCGTGCCCCACGTGGTCTGCGACATGCCCTGCGTGACGCCGATGATCGAGAGCGCGACCATCCAGCCCGACGGCGTCTCGGCCGGACCCACGAGAAAGATCCCGAGGCCCATCGGCACCACGAGGATCGGCAGCAGACGCGCGGGGCCGAAGCGGTCTGCGGCCCAGCCGGTCGCGAATGCGGTGGCCACGGTCGCCGCCGCGTAGGCCGGGTAGCCCGGTGCCATCGCCGCAAGCGTCCAGCCCTTCACCTCCGCCACGTGCACCTGGTGGAAGAAGATCACCGTTCCGATGAAGCCGGGCGTGAGCAGGAGCGGCACCAGAGCCCAGAACAGCCAGTGGCGCAGCGTCTCGGCCCGCGTCCAGTGACGCCCGCCCATTCCGGGCGTTCCCGCTGAGGCTGCCGTGCCCTGCGGCGCGCGGTCCCGCGCCAGCAGGACCGCCAACGCCGGCAGGATGACCAGCGCGACCGCCGCCGCGACGACGAGCCACGAGCCCCGCCACCCGATCGCCGCGAGCATCAGAACGGCCGGCAGGGGCAGCAGCACTTCGCCCAGCGGATAGCCGAGGTTGGTGAGCGCCATCGCGCGCCCCCTGGTGGCGACGAACCAACGCGCCATGGCCGTCATCTTCATGTGGCTGAACATCCCCTGACCGCAGAAGCGCAGGAGAAACACGGCGATGCCGAGCGTCCAGACCGACGCACCCAGCGCCATGAGCAGCGCCGCCCCTGCGAAGGCGGCCGCGACCGCCGGCGCGAGGCGCGACAGGCGCACCGTGTCGGCCCAGGATCCCCGCCCGAGCAGGAGCGCTGCCGAGGCCAGCGTCGCCAGCGTGTAGACGAGCCCCCAGTCGCCGTCGCTCAGCCCGTACTCGGCGCGGATCTCGCCCGCGAAAAGGGAGATGAACCACGTCTGCCCGAAGGAGGAACCGAAGGCGAGCAGCAGACCGGTCGCCAGCCAGCGCCGGTTGTCTTGGAGAAAGCGGAGCATTGCGCTTGCGGCCTCCGTCAGGCAGGCCCTTCCTAGGGGCAGCGGCCGGGGATGGCCAGCCGTGCAGGACGCATGGCTTCCGTCCGCATGGTCCGGACCGTTTTTTCTCCAGCCATTGACATGCGCCGCAAACGGAAGGACGAAAGTGCCGAAATGGGAAAGGACGGCCGATGTTTCGCGTCGTTGCCACGGCGGCGCTGACCCTGTCTCTGGGGATCGGCCCCGCTGCCGCACTGGAATTCTGGATCGCGCCCGAGAGCTACCGCACGTCGGCCGAGGCCGGCCTGCGTGCGGAACTCCGGCTGGGCGCGAGCTTCCTGGACGCGGACGCCTTCGCCGTTCCGGGTGGCGGGGCATCCGGGCTGGAAGAGCGCGGACGCTTCGAGATCGTCACGGCCGAGGGAACCGTCACCGTCCCGGACGAGGACGCCGAGCCGGTCGTCGCCGCGACGGATCTTCCCAAGGGGCTTGCCGTCATCGTGCACGAGGCCGCGCCCGAGACGGTGACGTGGGCCACATGGCGGCACTTCGCCGCCTTCGCCGAGCGGAGGGGCCTTGCCGAACAGATGGCGGCCGCCGAGGTCGACAGGGTTCCCGGGGGCGAGTTGCGGGAGAACTGCTTCCGCTATGCGAAGGCGCTCGTGGCCATCGGGCATGGGCGCGGTGCCGATACGCTGACGGGCATGCGGGCAGAGTTCCTCGCGCTCGCCAATCCCTATACCGACGATCTCGCCGGCGTCATGCCGGTGCAGCTCTGGTTCGACGATGCCCTCCTGCGCAACGCTACGGTGGAGCTTCACGCCCGGCCCGCCGGGGGCGGCAGCACGACGCGAGCGACCTTCCGAACCGACACGAACGGCGTTGTCCTGCTGCCGGTGGAGCCCGGCACCCGGTATCTCGTCTCCGCCATCGCGCTCGAACCCGCCGGATCCGACGGGACGTCATGGCGCACGCTGCGGGCGAGCCTGACCTTCGAGGTGCCGTGGCTGCCGCCCGCGCGCTGAGCGGCTTGCCCCCCCGCCCGCCGCACGGTAACGGATGCGACGACCGAAGGAGGGCCAGCGCATGGAAAAGTTCACGAAGCTCACCGGCGTTGCCGCGCCGCTTCCGCTGATCAACGTCGACACCGACATGATCATTCCCAAGCAGTTCCTGAAGACGATCAAGCGCTCGGGGCTGGGTCAAAACCTCTTCGACGAGATGCGCTACGACGAGAACGGCAACGAGATCCCGGACTTCGTGCTGAACAAGCCGGCCTACCGGGAGGCGCAGATCCTCGTCGCGGGCGAGAACTTCGGCTGCGGCTCCTCCCGGGAGCATGCGCCCTGGGCGCTTCTGGATTTCGGCATCCGCTGCGTGATCGCGCCTTCCTTCGCCGACATATTCTTCAACAATTGCTTCAAGAACGGCATCCTGCCCATCGTCCTGCCGCAAGAGGACGTGGACAAGCTTATGGAAGATGCCGAACGTGGCGCCAACGCCGTCATCACCGTCGATCTCGAGAACCAGACGATCACGGGTCCCGATGGCGGCGAGATCGCCTTCGAGGTCGATCCGTTCCGCAGGCACTGCCTGCTGAACGGCCTCGACGACATCGGTCTGACGCTGGAGAAATCGGCAGCGATCGACGCTTTCGAGGCCGACGCGGCCACCGCGCGGCCCTGGGTCTGACCCGAAGCCCGCGCCGCGGGCATGATGCAATTTCGGCACAGTCGTCCGTCTTTTCAGTGACCTAAGCCGCGGCTCGGGCCAGCCGGTGGTTGCACCGTGCGGCCAATCTGGGCAGATTTGTGGCAGAATTCGGGCGCGCTTGGCACCGAAACGGACCAATCTTCGCAATTTTGGACCGAGCGGAACACGGCGCGGACGGATTCGATAACTAGGGGTCGGACGAACCGGCTCCCGCATTGAGGTAGAGTTCGTGTTGACCCAACTCGTAGGCGCGGTGGCGCGTGCGCTGATCGTCGTGGTCGTGATCGCGACGCCGTCGCTCCTCGTTCCGGGAACCAGTCCCGAGGGCGCACAGGTCGTCACGCTCGTGGCGCTGGCGCTCGGGCTCTTCGTCGGAATGGAATATGCCGCGACCTATCCGGGCCTCGTCGAGTTCCGCGACGCGCCGCCCTTCAACCGCGTCCGCATCCTGTCGCTCTTCGCGATGCTCTTCCTGCTCAGCCTGGTCGCCAATACCGAGCCCGGGGAAGGTTCGAGCCTGTCGCTCGTCGTGAGCGCCTTCGGCATCCTCGCCGCGGGCGCGCTCGACTTCCCCTTCAGTCCGGTCCAGATGATCGAGGCGCACCTGCCTGTCGGGATCGATCCGTTCATCCTGGGCCGAATCAAGGGGATGACCGGAATCGCGACGGTGGTGATGCTCGCTTCCATCCTCGTGTTCGCGCTGCTCCTGCGGCTCAAGCAGTGGCCGTACAAGGGCAGTTCCTTCAACGTCTGGATCAACCTGCCGACCTTCGACCCGACCACGGGCGGCGACGTCGTCAAGCGCTTGCGCCGCGACGCGCTCGTGAACATCATCTTCGGCGTCTTCGCCCCCTTCGTGCTGCCAGTCGTGGCGGTCGTGGCGGCGAACCACATCGAGATCGCGATCCTGTCGTCGCCGCACGCGCAGGTATGGGGAATAACGCTTTGGATGTTCATCCCGCTCAGCCTCCTGATGCGCGGCCTCGCCATGGGCCGGATCGCCGACATGATCGGTCATCGCAGGGCGCGCCTGACGGCCGGGATCGCCGCCGACGGGCCGACCTCTCCCGCCTTGTCGCGCTGAGCCTTGCACTTTGCCTTGCCGCCGGCGGGGCCCTTGCCGAGACGCTGCGGCTTGCCCTCTTCCATACCGGCCTCTCGCGATCGGGTCCCGGCCTGCTGCTCGGAGACATCGCCTCGGGAGAGGATCCGGAGGTCGCAGCCACACTCGAGATCATCGCGGCGACCCGGGCGGATGTCCTTCTCCTGCTCGACATGGACCACGATGCGGGTCTCGCGGCGCTCGACGCGGTGGCGGATAGCCTACGGGCAGCGGGGATCGAATATCCCCACCGGTCTGCTCTGGCCCCGAACGCCGGGCGGCCGACCGGCGTGGATCTCGACGGCGACGGGCGGTACTGGCGCGCACGCGATGCCCATGGTTTCGGTCTGTTCACCGGAAACGGCGGCATGGCGCTCCTGTCGCGGTATCCCCTGGGCGAGATCCGGGACTTCACCGGCGTGCTCTGGCGAGACCTGCCCGGGAACGCCGCGGCCGGTGTCACGCCGCCCGAGGCGCTCGACATCCTCCGCCTTCATTCCGTCGGCGCCTGGGATGTCGAGATCCTGACTCCCGGGGGCCCGTTCCACCTGCTGGCGAGCCATGCCTCGGCGCCGGTCTTCGACGGGCCCGAGGACCGCAACGGGTTGCGCAACGCGGACGAGGTACGCTTCTGGGCGCTCTACCTCGACGGCTGGGCGCCCCGGGGCGACACCTTCGATGCCACGGCCTTCGCGGTGGCCGCGACGTTGAACGTCGACCCCGACCGTGGCGAGGGGCGGCGCGAGGTGCTGCGGTCCCTGCTCGACCATCCGGCGCTGCAGGACCCGGCGCCGTCGGGCCCCGCCGGCCGGACGGAGACCGCGGACTGGGACGAGCCCGCCCCGGGCGATCTGCGCGTGGACTACATCCTGCCCGCCGCCGGGCTGGACGTCATGGGGTCCGGCGTGATCTGGCCCGAGGAAGACGAAAGCGTCCTTGGCATAACGGCCGATACGGCCGCGACTGCCTCCGACCACCGGCTGGTTTGGGTCGACATCGCCTGGCCGCCCGCACCGCCTTGACCGCGCCGGGGCGGCAGAATAGGCGATCAGCGACGTACAAGACCAACCGGGGGACCCTTGCCATGACCGACCGTTCGCTGCTCATCCTGCCCGGTGACGGGATCGGTCCCGAGGTAATGGCCGAGGTGCGCAAGATCATCGACTGGTTCGGAACCCGGGGCATCGCCTTCGACGTCACCGAGGACCTCGTGGGCGGCGCGGCCTGGGACGCGCACGGCACGCCGCTGACCGACGAGACAATGGCCAAGGCCCAAGGCGTGGACGCGGTTCTTCTCGGTGCGGTCGGCGGTCCGAAGTACGACGCGCTCGACTTCTCCGTGAAGCCCGAGCGCGGGCTTCTGCGCCTGCGCAAGGAGATGGATCTTTACGCGAACCTGCGTCCGGCCCAGTGCTTCGATGCGCTGGCGGATTTTTCTTCCCTGAAGCGCGAGGTTGTCGCGGGCCTCGACATCATGATCGTCCGCGAGCTGACCTCCGGCGTCTATTTCGGCGAGCCGCGCGGTATCCATACCGAGGGCAATGAACGCGTCGGCGTCAACACCCAGCGCTACACCGAAAGCGAGATCGCCCGCGTGGCGCGGTCGGCCTTCGAACTGGCCCGCCGGCGCTCGAACAGGGTCTGCTCGATGGAGAAGGCCAACGTGATGGAATCGGGCGTCCTGTGGCGCGACGTGGTGCAGGAGATCCACGACGCCGAGTATCCGGACGTGGAGCTCAGCCACATGTACGCCGACGCGGGCGCCATGCAGCTCACCCGCTGGCCGAAACAGTTCGACGTGATCGTGACCGACAACCTCTTCGGCGATCTCCTGTCGGACCTCGCGGCGATGCTGACGGGCTCGCTGGGCATGCTGCCCTCCGCCTCGCTCGGCGCGCCGATGGCGAACGGCCGCCCGAAG
>CAZUVG010000169.1:0-6452 GCA_964623765.1 uncultured Roseicyclus sp. | reverse complement strand
CAGAGGCACGATCCCCAGAACCGCGAGTCGACGGTCAAACTACCCGCACCCGATCGGGCGTCCAGAAGAATTTCGGACCTTCGGCGGAAAATCCGGTTGAGTCCTGTGCAGGCACCGATACCGTTTCCGTTGGCAGTCATCTCACCTTGAGGAACTTCCACTGTCGCACCGTGAGTGGTTTCGCACCTGGCCACTCGCCACTTTCACCGGGCCCTGGGGACTCAAATCATGAACGTTCATCTCCTCGCCAGGATCGGCGGCGGCGTCGTCATTCTCGCATTGGGCGGATCAGCCCTCGTCGCCGCGAGCGGGCCATCGGCATCGCCCCGACGGACCTTCACCGAGTCGCTGGGACGCACTGCCACGAGCTTGATCTCGACTGAGATGCCACGGTTCGAGATGACGGAGGCCGAGAGTGAAGCCGCGGGCATCAGCACGCTCGTGCCCGCTCCGAGCGACCTCGCCGTGGTCCTCCATCGATGTGGCCTGTCCGCCGATCGGCTGGCTTCAGCAGGAGTACGACAGGATCGCATCGCTGACATCATCGACCGTGCCCGAGAGGCGTTGATCGAGCAAGAGGACCTGCTTGCCGCGCTGGATGCCTCGTACGCCGAAGCGCGACGTTCCACCGATGCCCTGACACGTCGCGTGAGGTCGGGGCGCTACGACGATGCTGACATTACTGCCCTGGCTCAGGCCAGAGGTATGCTCGCGGCCGCGGAGGCGGAACGCGCATCACTCGTTGGCCAGATCGCCGAGTACGCAGCAGCCGTCGCGGAGGCGGATGCCCGGAACCGACTCAGCGCGATGCGCGCCAACGCGGCACGTTCGGTGCCAACGCCATACTCCGTGGTCGATCGCTCCGATGCCGAATGGCTTCAGTTGCGCGAGCTTCTCGCCATCGAGCGCATCGCGATCGAGGCCTCCGACGAAGTTCCCGCCGAAGTCGAGGGCGCGTTGGCCCAGATTCGGGCGGAGCCCACCGTCGCAGAGGCGTTGTCGGACTTCGAGTCATTGCTCCCACTTCACGAGGTCACATGGAACCTGCTCGTCGGACTGGAGTAGCTGTCGCTCGGGCGTGGACGGGCAAGCGCCCATCCTTCACAGGAAGCCTGGCCTGATCGGCCTGCCCGGGGGAGTCACGGTAGAGCCGCGACATCAATTTGCGATCAACCACGGCGATGCCGCGCCAAGCCGCCGTGCCAGCTGACTCACTCGATTCGTGATCGGACTGTCCCATGGGACGGAGTGTGATCCAGTCATTGCTTGCGCTTGTCTGCTTGGTGGCACCCGTGGCGCATTTCGCAGGAGACGCGGAGGCGGCCGCTCAGGCGCACGCCGATCAGACAATCGAAGTCGCGGAAACGATCGGACTTCTCGACCTGCTCCAATTGCTCGCGGAGGCCGATGAGACTCCCCTCTTCTGGAGCGAGGTGTCGTCCCGCGCCGAACGGCCGGTCAGAATCCCCGCTCATTCGACTCGCGAAGACCTTTACGCCTTCGCGCACACAGCTTTAGCCTCGTCGGGCCTCCAAGTCATTCAGCTCAGGACATCGGACGCGCTTCATCTGGTGGCCGCTGATCGCGCGCCCCAAGAGGCCCGGCTGCTCCCCTCGCTCGATGGGGTGCCCGAGCTTGTCAGCTTCGTCCGCGTGATGCCTCGGGCCCATGGTGTGCTGACACCGGACGACGCGAAGGCGTTCGAAGCCGTACTCGGCCCTCGCGGATCGATCATCGTCGGCGACACCGAGCGTCCGACCGTCGTGGCGGGAGAGATCTCCAAGGTCCGCGAGGCGTTGCAGCTTCTTGCGCGGGTCCGCCTTGCTCGGGCTGCGGCACAACCGCGATTGCTTCGATTCGAGCCGAAGTACGTGGTCGCAACGACCCTTGCGACCCGCGCCGCCACCGTCGTGTCGGAAAGTCCGTCGGTCGCACCTCCGGGGCGGATCGTCGTCGGTCCTGGAGACCACGCGGTCACGATCCTCGCTCCGGAATGCCACCACGAGGCATGGGAGGCTTTCCTGTCAACCTTGGATCGCGCGTCTCCGATCACGCGGCGTTCGTACGCCATCTCGGCACCGGATCTGCAAGGCATCGCCGACTCGCTGACTCGGACCATCCGGCAGGAGAAGCCGATCGGCTCTGGCGAGGACTGGCAGGTGACCCCGAACCCCGTCCTCGGCTTGCTCACGGTGTCGGCGACCCCTTCCGAGCACGCCGAGATCGAGGCCTTCCTGCAAGCAGTGCAAGCAGCTCCGGCTGCCGCCGCCGAGGAGGTGCGGGCCATTCCGGTCGTGCATCGTGATGTCGGTGACGTCCTGGACATGGTGACCGCGATCGTCGGAACCGATGCCGGAGCTCCGCTGCCGGCTGGTTCCCGTTCGACCCCGGAGCGTGCGGCCGGAGGTCTTGTCGACAGCGAGTCGGACGGATCCGCCTTCTCGATCGAGAGCGTATCAGTAGAGCAGGCGGCCGCGGCGGTCATCGCCGACGCCGCGACGAACAGCCTGCTTGTTCGCGGTACTCCCCAGAGAATCCGCGAGATCGAGATCCTAGTCCGATCGCTCGACCGCCGACAGACGCAGGTGCTGGTGCAGGCGACACTGGTATCGCTGAGCCAATCCGACGCGCTGGACTTCGGGGTGGAGCTCGCGAAGTCGGAAGTCTCCGGAAGCGTTCTCTTCGAGCTCGCGACCCTGTTCGGGTTCGGCCTTTCAGGAACTTCGGAATCTCCTGAACCGGGTATCGGATTCAGCGGAGTCGCGCTCGGCCCGGGCGACTTCGCGATCGTCCTTCGTGCACTCCAGGTGATCAATGAGGGCGAATCGGTCACTGCTCCGCGCGCACTCGTTGACAACAACGCGACCGCCACCCTCGACTCGGTGACGCAACAGCCGGTGGCGAGCATCAATGCGTCGAGCACGGTCGCGACGACGAGCTTCAGCTCATACGAGGATGCCGGCACGTCGATCCGGGTCACCCCGCGAATCACCGCAGGCGACCAGCTCTCACTCGAGTACTCCATCAACCTGGGAGCCTTTGTGGGAACGTCGTCGGATCCTTCGCTGCCGCCGCCCCGACAAAGAAACACCCTGGCCAGCTCGGTCACGATTCCCGATGGATACACAATCGTGCTCGGCGGGCTGGATGTTTCAACGGACGGCCAGGGAGTCTCGAGCATCCCACTTCTCGGCGACATCCCGCTCCTGGGGGAGTTGTTCAAGAGCACGTCGAAGACTTCGAACCGCGCGCGATTCTTCGTCTTTCTTCGGGCGGATATCCTGCGAGACGAGAGTTTCGAGGATCTCAAGCACCTGAGCGATCAAAGCACCGGCGGCCTCGGGCTGCGACCCGACTGGCCGAGAGCAGAGCCACGGGTGATCCGATGACCGAGCTCGCACCTGCCAAGTGGCCAGCCACCGAGCGGCAACGGCGCTTCGTCAAGCGGGTCACCCACGACTTTGCGCGGCGCCACTTGGTCGCCCCCGGGCCCGAGATACCAGGTGAGGGCTCAGGCTTTCTGCTTGTGGCGGAATCGACGGATCCACTGGTGATCTGGAATCTGGCGGCTGCGTTGGAGTGTGTGCCGGAGTGCCGGCTCGCCCCGGGCGAACAGATCGTGGAGGTGCTCGATGCCATCTACTCCCGTTCGGCGGGGGCGACGTCGACTGCGTCCGACGAGGCGATGTCCGTCAACTCGATCCAGAATGCGTTGACGGACACCGCTGATCGCGATCTTCTTCGTTCCGAGGGCCTCGCACCGGTCGTCCAGCTATTGAACGCCATTCTGCTCGAGGCGCTGAATCGTCGAGCAAGCGATGTGCATCTTCAGTCGCGAGACGAATCGATCGAGATCCGGTATCGGATCGATGGCGTGCTGCATGGCGCGCATCGGCTCCCGCGCCGACTCGAACGTTCGATGCTCAGTCGCATCAAGGTGCTCGGAGAGATGGACATCGCGGAGTCTCGCATCCCGCAGGACGGCCGCGCCATGGTCACGTTGGGTGGTCGAGAGCGTCGACGCGTCGATCTTCGTATCAGCACGATTCCGACGAGGCTCGGAGAACGTGCCGTCATCCGCATCCTCGAGTGTCAGTCTGCAGCGAGCGACCTCTCGCATCTCGGAATGCCCCCGGACCTTGCCGACGAGTATCGTCAATTGGCCGGCTCATCAAGCGGCATGATCCTCCTCACCGGCCCGACCGGTTCCGGCAAGACCACGACCCTGTACGCGACGCTTCACACCGTTGGCCGTCCCGACCAGAACATCATGACGATCGAGGACCCGATCGAGTACGAGCTCGGCAATGAGACGATCACCGTCAGCCAGTCGCAGGTCAATTCAGCCAAGGGCATGACCTTCGCAGGGGGCTTGCGAAACATCCTCCGCCAGGACCCCGACATCGTGATGGTGGGCGAGATCCGTGATGCCGAAACAGCGGCGATGGCCGTCCAAGCGAGTCTGACAGGGCACCTCGTGTTCTCGACTCTGCACACGAACGACGCTCCCAGCGCGGTCACGCGGCTCGAGAACCTGGGCGTGGACCGCTATCTCATCTGCGACAGCCTGCTCGGCGTGATGGCTCAACGCCTCGTTCGCCGCGTTCATGGCGACTGCGGAGGGTCGGGCTGCGAGGAGTGCCTCGGGAGCGGATTCCTTGGGAGGGCCGGCCTCTACGAGCTCCTTCGGGTCACCCCACCGGTCCGAGCCGCGATCAGTGCAGGCGGCGACGTGGCCACGATCAAGGAACTGGCTGTTCGGGAAGGGATGAAGACCCTGCGGGACCGGGGCGATGCATGCGTGGCTGCGGGCGTTACGAGCCGAGAGGAAGTCCTTCGCCAGATTTCCGGTTCGGGGGCACTGTGAGTCTCTTTCGATACGTCGCGGTCGATCCCGACGACCGAGTTCGGCATGCGGGCGAGCTCGCGGCTCCATCAGCGGCCGCTGTCCGCAGCCGACTCCGCGAAGCGGGGCTGGAAGTCCTTTCGGTCAGGCCGGCCGACCGACGCCTGCCGGCAGCCCGAGAGACGGGAGACTCCCCCGCACCGACGGCGCCGCTCCGCGACCTGCTGAACCGTCGAGCAAGACGCCGACGATTGGTGCAGCGGGCTGAGCTCTTCGATGGACTGGCGATACTCCTCGCTGCGGGAGTGCCGCTCGTTCGGGCACTCGAGGCGACGGCGGGCGGGGATGCGACGAGCACGGCGATGCGGCGGCTCCTTCAGCTTCTCGCAGCGGCGCTGCGCGACGGAGGAGCCCTGTCGCAAGCGCTGTCGCAGCACGAATCATGGTTCGATGAAGTGGACGTCCAGATGGTCGCGGCGGGCGAGGAGGCGGGCACTCTGCCCGAGGTCCTCACGACATTGGCGGAGACTCGGCAGGAGTCGGAAGACCTGTCTCAACAGGTGCTTGGCGCCTTGCTCTATCCGCTCGTCATCGCGGTCGTCGGCATCGCCGTCGCCGTCTTCCTGAGCGTTCGCACACTTCCGGCATTGGCGGGGATCCTCGAGCAGAACGGCGTGGAGCTGCCAGCCCTTACGCGTTCCGTCATGTCGGTGGGACAAGCGGTGGCCCGATACACCTGGCTTGCGCTGCCTTTGACGGGGCTTGCTGCAGTCCTCCCCGCCGTCGTCCGCGCCGCAGGCGTCTCGTCGCCGAGCATCTCGCTTGGCAGACTCCCGGTTCTCGTGCATGCTCGCCAGGCTCGGCTCATGAGTCTCCTCGCGTCGCTGCTGCGCGTAGGGATTCCCTTCATCACGGCGCTGCGTATCGTCGCGAGGACGATGCCGGTCAGCCTGCGTCCGGCGATCGAACGGGCAGCCGCACGGATCGAGGGCGGCGCGTCGGCTCCTGATGCGCTCCTTGAGCACCGGATCATCGGGGCGGAGACCTATGCGCTGCTGGGGGTAGGCCAGGACAGCGGCGAGCTCCCCGCGATGCTGGCCAAAGCAGCCGAGAAGCTCCAGCGGCGAACGCAGCGATCGATCAAGCGAGTGACGACGCTACTCGAGCCCGCCGTGATTCTTGCCTTATCAGCGCTCATCGGACTCGTGGTCATGGCCACGATCCTGCCTCTGCTTCGCCTCCAGGAGATCATCGGATGACTGCCCGATTCCAACGCCGTCTGCACAGCCGCGGCCTGACCCTCGTGGAGGTATTGGCGGTCGTCGTCATTCTGGGCCTGATCGCAGGCACGCTGGCGATTGGGTTCTCGGGAACGTTTGGAAGAGCCAAGACCGAGCTCGCCCGCACCGGCATCGGGCTGCTCACGCAACGGCTCGAGACCTACCGAGTGGAACACGACCGATGGCCCGGCAACGAGGAGGGGCTTCAGGTCCTGACGGACGGCACCGCTGCCCCGACCGATCCGTACTTCGTCGAGCCGGGCATGCTTCTGGACTGTCACAGCTCGCCCTATCAAGGCCACCGGCAGCTCGGGTAATCAAGGCCA
>CAZUVG010000168.1:0-6519 GCA_964623765.1 uncultured Roseicyclus sp. | reverse complement strand
GCCGCACCGTCGGCGCAGGCGTCGTGTCCAAGATCATCGAGTGATCCGACAGGACGCGTCCGCGGCTGCGGGCGCGGGATTGACGTAAGACCCCGAAGCCCCGGCCATGCGCCGGGGCTTCGGCATTTTCGGCGTCGGGTTCCGGACCGGCTGCCTGTTACGGCCCCGGAACCGCGTCTTCCGCCGTGGCGTTGCAGTGTCGCCACTGAAGGAAAGGGCAGGCCATGCCGACAGCAAGAAAAACAACCGCGCTCGCCGTTGCGTTGGCGTCCTCGTTCGGTCTCGGGAGCGCGGCGCAGGCGCAGGCGAACGGGACGGTCGAGGCTCTTGTCGCCTGCGTGATCGACGGCACGCCCTGTCCCGCGGATCCGACCGACGTTCAGGTGGACGAGGCGCTTTCGATCCTCGGCGAAAGGACAGGCGAGTCACCGGACCAGTTGCGGCAGCGCCTGCAGGATCGGCTGAGCGCGGCAGGCGCGCCGATCCCTGGCGAGAGCGTCGGCCCGGAGGCCCGAGACATCGACCCGGGCGCGGCGGACGAGGCCGCGCCGGTCGCGGAGGAGCCACCGGCCGAGCCGGCACCGGACGACGCCGACCCGGCGGCCGAGCAGGCGGAAGGCGCCGAAGAAGAAACGCCTGAGGCTGCGGAGGAGACTGAAGAGCCCGCTCCTGACGCCGCGGAGCCGGCGGCGGAGGCCGATGAGCCGGTGAGCGAGCCGCCATCTGAAGTCGATGTGCAAACGGACGATCCGTCAGGGGAAGTCGCTGGCGAAGTCGACGAGCAGGGCACGGAGGCCACTGTCGAGGACGCCCTGCGCGAGGCGCAGGAAGATGATGCCGCCGAGGCCGGTCCGGACGCTGGAGACGTTCCGCCCGCAGATGCCGTGGAGCCGGTGAGCGAAGGCGAGCGGGCGGATGACGCGGACACCGATGCTGCCACCGAAGCTGCCACCGAAGCCGACGGCGGTGCCGACGCGGAAGCGGACGTCGCGCCGGAGCAGGAGAGCGAAGCGCCTCCCGGCGAGGACGTGGCCGCGGAGGCGCCCGCGATTCCCGGTCCGGACGCCACCCCTCAGGAGATCGCCGAGGCGCTGTCGGACATGCCGGACGGCGAGGCCCGCGACGAACTGCTGGAACGGCTGCAGGAAGGATTGGCAGAAGAGGCTTCCGCCGCACCGGCGACCGAGGCCGAGGCGCCCGACGCGGAGGAACTGCAGCGCCGGCAGGAGATGGCCGAGGAAGCCGCCGCCGCCGCTCGCGCCTCGGCAGCGCTTGCCGCGATGGAGGAAGAGGCCGCCGGGACGGAAGCGGTCGTCGAGACCGAGACCGAGGTCGTGACCGAGGAAACGGCGCGCTCTAGCGCCGAAGACGTCGCCGCCGTGACCGAGGAGGCCGCCGACGACGACCGCTTCGAGACGTTGCGCAACATCCTCGGCGGTGCGGCCGCGGGCTTCGTCATCGGGCAGCTTCTCGACAGCGGCGACGAGGTCGTGGCGCGGACCGGCGACCGCGTCATCGTCAACCGCGACGGGGAATACGTGGTGCTGAGCGACGAGAACGCTCTTCTGCGCCGCCCCGGCACGACGGTCGAGAGCCAGACCTTCGAGGACGGCTCTACCCGGACGGTCTTCCGTCGGGAGGACGGCACCTCCGTCGTCACCATCGGGGCGCCGGACGGCCGCATCCTGTACCGCTCGCGCATCGAACCCGACGGCCGTCGCATCGTCCTGATCGACGAGCGCGACGCGGAGCCGCCCGTCCGGGTCGAGAGCCTGCCGGAGCCGAGCCGGACGCAGGTGATCGACTACGGGGAAGCGGCTTCTGCCGAGGCTCTCGCTCGCGCGCTGCGCGAGGTCGAGACCGTCGATCGGCTCGACCGGACCTTCTCGCTGCAGCAGGTGCTGCAAATCCGCGGTTTGCGCGAACTGATGCCGCGCGTGGACCTGGAGGCGATCACCTTCCCGACCGGCTCCGCCGCGATCCAGCCGAGCCAGGCGCAGGAACTGGCCGCGCTCGGCACCGCGATGTCGGAACTGATCGAGGAGCACCCGGACGAGCTTTTCCTCGTGGAGGGGCACACCGACACCGTGGGTGGCGAGATCGCGAACCTCGCCCTTTCGGATCGCCGCGCGGAAAGCGTGGCGCTGGCACTGGCCGAGTATTTCGGCGTTCCGCCGGAGAACATGGTCACGCAGGGTTACGGCGAGCGGTTCCTGAAATACCCCATCGAGGGCAACGTGCGCGAGAACCGGCGTGCCGCCGTCCGCCGGATCACGCCGCTGATCCGGACCGCACGGCACTAAGGCGGCTCAGGGGTTGCCGGACCGGGGCCGTCCGAAGGGGCGGCCCCTTGCCGTTGTTGCCTTCGAGCTCCATGCAGGTCGTGCCGCGTCTAGCGCCAATCACCGGCGGGCGTAATCGTGGGCGCGCCCGCTGTGGTGAGCGGTCAGGTACGACCCTACGCGATGGTGGCGGGAAACCCCGCGTGCGTCGTGCGGCCCGGATTCGAGCCGGACATGGTGGAACGCCAGCTGGAGGTGGCATGGTGGAACCGGCCAATCGACCGCATTCTCTCGCGCGGGGCGGCGATCGGCCGGTCGATATCGACGCTCTGGAAGACGGAGCGACCCGAGATGCAGACGTGCAAAAAAATGGACCCGGAACCGCGACACGGTTCCGGGCCTGTGCGGCGGTCCCGGTCAGGACCCCATGGCGGACTGCACGGCGCCGTTTATGTCGTCCTGGTCGCCCGAGGACAGGGCCGTGTAGATCGCGAGAAGTTCCGGTGCCTCGACGGAGTCGATCTCGGCCTGTGAATAACCCCGGCGCGAGAGGTAGTCGATCGCGCGTTGGGAGGCTGCCGAGGGATCGTCGGAGACCATGGCCGCGCTTGCTTCGAGCGCGCTGCTCAGGGCGTCGTCGATCTCCGCCTGGCCTTCGGAGGTGACCGCCAGGTAGATGCTGGTGATGTCGGCGCTCGAAAGCGCGTTCACCATATCCGGCGCGTAGCCATTGTCCTCGAGGGCCATCATCACGGTTTCCTCGACGGCGGTCGGCTCGGTGGCGCGCGGCAGGTCCGCGGCCTCGTCGCCCGGCAAATCGAGGGCCGCGATCACGTCGTTCACCTCGCTCTGGTCCTCAGAGGTTGCGGCGATGTAGAGTTGCGCCACTTCGCCCTGTGTCAACATCTCGACGCTGGATTCGGGATAGCCCGCGTTGGCCAGCGCGTCGGCGGCGACCTCGTCCACGCCGGTCTGCGCCGCCGCCGGAAGCGCGAGCGCCATCGCCGTGGTAAGGCTCAGGATCGTGCGTTTCATCTCGAAACTCCTTTCAATTGCGCAACCGGGCGTCGTGCGCCCGGCATCTACCGTCACGACGCATGGCGCGCGCGCATGTTCCCGCTGCCACGGCATTTTTGTACGGCCGGGCACGCCGTCGCCTCGGCTCCGGCTGCGGCGAGAGGCGGAAGATCCTTGAAACGTCGGACCGTGCCGTCTTCGGGGCGTCCTTGTCACGATCGTTTGAACGTGACGGGGCCTTTCACGCGCGGCGTGCCATGGGCGGGGGGACAGTTTTCCCGTCTGGACAAGGCCCTCGTTTGGTCCTATGCCGCGACCCGGCCGCAGGGGTGTAGCTCAGTTGGTAGAGCAGCGGATTCCAAATCCGCAGGCCGGGGGTTCGAGTCCCTCCGCCCCTGCCAGATGTCTCAAGTCTTTTCCGCTGCTTCCTGCCCGGGGGTGGGCTCGGCGACGGGGTTCAGGTGGGTTTTTCGGCCGACGCCGTAGGCGAGCGACTTTCTGGCCTCCGTTGCAGCCGCCGGGGGGCTCCCGACAGGTCATGAGGCGCGGATCCATCTCGGGCGTGAAGTGGCCTGAACGGCCTCCCGGGCCATACCGCGAGGCCACATCAAAGCCGGACCGTCCGGCCGCTCCGTATGCTCTCGTCGGCGGCGAGGCAGATGGCCAGCGAGCGCACCGCGTCGTCCATGTGACGGCCGAGATCGGCGTCCCCCGCGATCGCGTCGAGCACGAAGGCCTGCTCGGCATCGCAGAGGTCCTGATGACCCGGTTCGTCGGGCAGGTCCACGATCCTGTCCCCCGAGGGCCGGTGGACGAGGAGGTTTCCCACCTTGGTATGGCCGTCGATGTCGGAGGAGGCACCCTTGTCCGCCTCGGTGATGGAGACGGAACCGCTCGGGCTGACGATGTCCTTCACGAAGAAGGCCGTCTCCGACATCATCGGCCCCCATCCCGCCTCGTACCAGCCGACGGAGCCATCCTCGAAGACGACCTGGAGCTGGCCGTAATTGTACATGTCCTCGGCGATCTCGTCGGAAAGGCGCAGACCGATGCCCTGCACGCGCACGGGCCGGGCGTCGGTGACCTGGCACCAGACGTCCACGTAGTGCACGCCGCAATCCACGATGGGCGATGTCGTCCGCATCAGCGCCTTGTGCGTCTCCCATTCCGCGCCCGTCGACTGCTGGTTGAGGTTCATGCGGAAGACATACGGGCCGCCCAGGGCCCGCGCCTCCGCGATCAGGCGCACCCATGACGGGTGATGGCGCAGGATGTAGCCCACGACCAGCTTGCGGTTCAGGCGGCGCGCGGTCTCCACGACGCGCCTTGCATCCTCGACCGTGGTGGCGAGGGGCTTCTCCACGAAGACATGGGCGCCCGCCTCCATCGCGGCGATGGCGAGATCGGCGTGGCTGTCGGTATGGGTGGCGATGACGACGAGATCGGGCCGGGTTTCCATCCCGGCCTCGAAGCTGTCGAAACGGGGGTAGGGGTCCAGTGCCTCGGGCAGGTCGCGTGGCGAGCGGTTCACCAGCCCGATGATCTCCGAGGCCGGATTGGCATGATGGGCCAGTGCATGGCTCCGCCCCATGTTGCCGAGGCCCACGATCAGCGTCTTGGTCATTCAACTCGCCTCCCTTTTCCGTCAGGATGACCGCCGGGACAGGCAGGGGCAAGAGCGGCAGGAGCAGGACATGACCGAGAGCCAGATGCGCCGTGAGATCGCGGAGATACCGGACGCGGTGGAGCGGCTGCTCACGCAGGGCGAGGACGCACTGGTGCGCGCCGGGAGGGAGATTGCGGCGCGAGACCCTGCCTTCCTGGTCACCGTGGCGCGCGGGTCGTCGGACCACGCCTGCACCTACCTCAAGTATGCTGCCGAGCTTCTCTGTGGCCTTCCCGTCGCCTCCGTCGGGCCCTCGGTCGCTTCGATCTACCATGCGCCCCTGCGGATGGGTGGCGGGGTCTGCGTTTCCGTCTCCCAGTCGGGGCGCAGCCCGGACATCGTGGACCTGACGCGAGCGGCCCGGGCGGGCGGGGCCTACGCCGTCGCGGTCACGAACGATGCGACCTCCCCTCTGGCGGGCTCGGCCGATGCGGCGCTCGACATCCACGCGGGTCCCGAGCTCAGCGTCGCGGCCACCAAGACCTTCGTGACCTCGGCGCTGACCTGTCTCTGGCTGGTGGCGGTTATGAAGGAAGACAGGCCACTTCTCGCTGCGATCCGCGACCTGCCCGACCGGCTGGCACAAGCGGCGCAGGCGGACTGGAGCGCGGTGGCGAGCGCCGCCGGCACCGGCTCGCTCTACACGCTCGGGCGCGGGCCGTCCTGGGCGATCGCCAACGAGGCGGCGCTGAAGTTCAAGGAGGTGTGCCAGCTTCATGCCGAGAGCTATTCCTCGGCCGAGGTCCTGCACGGGCCGGTCTCCATCGTCGAGCGCGGCTTCCCGGTGCTGGCGTTCACGGCGGCCGACGCGGCCGAGGACGCGGTGACGGAGGTTGCCGACGCGCTGGCCGCCAAGGGGGCCTCGGTCTTCGCCACGACCGACAGGGTCCGTGCGGCGCAGGCGCTGCCGACGGTCCGCACGGGCCACTGGCTGACCGATCCGCTCGCGCTGATCGTGAGCTTCTACGCGATGATCGAGACGCTCGCCGTCTCGCGCAGCCTCGACCCCGACGCGCCGCGGCACCTCAGGAAGGTGACCGAGACGACGTGACGCTCAGGTCTCCAGCCGCCGCGCCGCGCCGACCTCGATCTCCCGGCCCGTGATGCGCGATCGCACGGCAGCGAAGGCGAGCGCGAGGCTGTCGAGGTTTTCGCGCGCGCCGTTCGAGGGCTCGCGGTCCTCCTCGATGGCGCAGAGCAACTCGCCCATCGTGCCGCGGAACCCGTCGTTGAACCATTGACCTTCCAGCTCTGGCCGTCCCACGCCCCTGGGCGTCGTCAGCGTCACGCGCTGTTTGCCGAGGTCCGGCCCGTCCGCCACGAGGCTGCCGCCGGTGCCGCCGACGAAGGTCGTGTCGCGCGGCCCGTGCGGAACGCCACCGTCGAAAACGACCGTCGCCTGCCCGCCATCGAGACGGATCAGGGCCTGTGCCAGAAGCGGCACCCGGTTCGCCTGACCCTTCGCGGGGGTCGAACTGGCGAAGACGCTGCGCGCGCGTCCCGGTGCAAGCGACGCGACGAAATCGAACCAGTGCACGCCGAAATCGTAGAGGA
>CAZUVG010000167.1:2404-6520 GCA_964623765.1 uncultured Roseicyclus sp. | reverse complement strand
CGTCGGCGCCGGTGACGGTGACGCAGCCGGTGACGTTTCTCCAGCTTCTCTGGTCGGTGCTGCTCGGCGCGCTGTTCTTCGCCGAACCGGTGGATCTCTGGGTGGTGATCGGCGGGGCGGTGATCCTGGGGTCGGTGACCTTCATCACCTGGCGCGAGGCGAGGCTGAGACGGCGGCGGACGACGCCCGGCATCTTCGAGACGAAGGTCTAGCCGGAGCTGCCGGCGCCCCCACCGCCGAGCACGTACCACAGGATCGCGGTCGCGGCGACGGCGGCCGCGGCGAGGCCCACCAGCATCACCAGCCCGTCCCGGAACAGGATCGCGAGGCCGAAGATCGAAATGACGATCATCGGACCGGAGGTGGCGAAGGGGACGAATTCGAGCGGCGGAACCGTGGCACAGACGCACAGGATCACGAGGCAGGCCGCGCGCTGTCCGGTGCGGCCGGCGAGCGGCCTGAGACGTTCGTGAAGCTGCGCGTCGACGCGCAGGGTGACCGGTCTCAGCCAGTCGAGGGACTTCAGGACGTTGCGGCCCTTCAGTTGCCGGCGACGGATCCAGCCGGGCGCCCAGAAATGCTCGTAACCCATGAACAGGCGGACGGTGATGATCGCGATGGTGAGCGCGAGGAGGCTGGGAAAGCCGGGGATCCCGCCGATCGGCGTCAGTTCCAGAAGCGGCAGCACGGTGAGCGCGGGGCCGTAGCCGCGTTCGTCGAGCGCGTCGATGAGATCGCCGACCGATACCTTGTCCGCGTCGCCATCGGGGGTGGCGCGCTTCAGTTCCTCGACGACTTCGCTCAGCGCGCCTTCGTGCTTGCGCATGGCCCGGGCCTCCTCGCGGTATGAACCGCGCGGGCGGGAGAGCGTTCCCGTCAGCCGCGCGGGTCGAGAAGTTTCGCCAGGACCGTGTCCTTGGTGATCTGGCCGACGAGCGTGCCGTTCTCGACGACGCCGACCGCGCGGCCGGTCTGCCGGACCATCTCCATGACGTCCCGGATCTTGACGTCGGGCGCGACGGTGTGCGGCGGCGACTCCGAGGCGGGCTCCATCACGTCCTGAGCCTGAAGAACGCCGAGCGGGTTCATCTCCGCCACGAAGTCCGCCACGTACTCGCTTGCCGGATTTGAGAAAATCTCGCGCGGGGTGCCGCACTGGACGATCCGTCCGCCCTCCATGATCGCGATCCGGTTGCCGATCTTGAAAGCCTCGTCGAGATCGTGGGAGACGAAGATGATGGTGCGCTTGAGGCGCGACTGGAGGTCGAGAAGCTCGTCCTGGAGGCGGTTTCGGATCAGCGGATCGAGGGCGGAGAACGGCTCGTCCATGAGCAGGATCGACGCATCGGTGGCGAAGGCCCGCGCCAGGCCGACACGCTGCTGCATGCCGCCCGAAAGCTCGCCCACCTTGCGGTCCGCCCAGTCGGACAGGCCGACGAGGCCAAGTTGTTCGTCGACCTTTCTGGTGCGTTCGGCGCGGCTCATGCCGCCCAGTTCCAGACCGAGGCCAACGTTTTCGCGCACCGTCCGCCATGGCAGCAGGCCGAACTGCTGGAAGACCATTGCGATGAGGCCGAGCCGGAGGCGGCGCAGCGTCGCCTTGTCGGCGTTGGTGACCGAGATCATCTCGTCGCCGTCGTTGACCCGCACCTCTCCTCGCGCCACCGGGTTCAGCCCGTTGACCGCGCGCAGCAAGGTCGACTTGCCGGAGCCCGACAGGCCCATGAGCACCACGATCTCCCCGGTCTCGACCTCGAGCGAGCAATCGTGCACGCCGAGAACCTGTCCCGTCTCCTTCTGGATGTCGGGGCGGTCCTGACCCTCGTCCATGAGCGGGAGGGCGACCTGAGGTTTCTCTCCGAAGACGATGGAAACGTTGTCGAATATGACGGAGGTCGTCATGTGCTGCCCGCTTTCGGCTCGAACCGCAGGACGCCGGCCTCGCCGGAGGGTCCGTCGCTCGGGTGACGAATGCCGTCAGTGACGATCACTTCGGGCAGAAACGGCGTCTGCCCGTCGAGGCAGGCGAGGTTGACGCCTATCTCGTCGGGGTTCGAGCGGCGCCGGTGGTGAGTGTAGATGCCGCAGACCGAGCAGAAGTAATGCTCGGCGGTGTGGGTTCCGAACTGGTAGAGCGTCAGCCGGTCTTCGCCCGCGGTGTACCGGATCGCCCCGAGGGGAGCGGACACCGCGACGGCGCCGCGGCGGGCGCAGAGCGAGCAGGTGCAGCGCCTCGCGGTGGCGATGCCGTCGCTCAGCGCGACCTCGAAGCGGACGGTGCCGCAGTGGCAGGCGCCACGCATCATTTGCGGTCCACCCTGAGCATCCGGTCGAGCATGATCGCCACGACGACGATGATGAAGCCGCTCTCGAAGCCGAGCGAGGTGTTCACCTGGTTGAGCGCCCGCACCACCGGCACGCCGAGCCCGTCGGCGCCGACGAGGGCCGCGATCACCACCATCGACAGCGACAGCATGATCGTCTGGTTGAGCCCCGCCATGATCTGCGGCAGCGCGTAGGGCAGTTCCACCTTCCACAGCTTCTGCCGGGGCGTCGCACCGAAGGCATCGGCCGCCTCCATCAGCGCCCGCGGCGTCGAGGAGATGCCCAGATGCGTCAGCCGGATCGGCGCGGGCAGGACGAAGATCACGGTCGCGACGAGCCCCGGCACCATGCCGATGCCGAAAAAGACGATGGCCGGAATGAGGTAGACGAAGGTCGGCAACGTCTGCATCAGGTCGAGGACGGGGCGCATCGCTGCGTAAAGTCTTGGGCGATGCGCCGCCGCGATCCCGACGGGCACGCCGAGGCCCATGCAGACCATGCAGGCCGCGAGCACCAGCGTCAGGCTCTCCGTCGTCTCCTCCCAGTAGCCCTGGTTGATGACGAAGAGGAGGCCCACAACGACCAGCGCCGGCATCTTCCAGTTCCGGTGCAACCACCAGGCGAGGGCGGCGAAGATCGCGGTGATCAGGATCGGGTGCAGCGCCTCTGGATAGAGGTAGACGATCTCGGACCGGCGCACGTCCGAGATCCAGCCGGTGTTCGGCGGCTCCTGAAGGACGGCGAGGATCGCGTCGATCATCACCTCCAGCACCACCGAGAGCGCGTCGAAGACGCCGGCAAGGTTGTCCTGCAGCCAGTCGAAGCCTGCCTCTGCCGCATCGTCCACGCGCAGCTTGCATTCCGACAGGGCAAAGAGCGCCCCGCCCTCCTCGGGCAGGCCTTCGTCGCACTCGGTCAGCCAGTTCAGCATGGTGCGCCCATCCCTGCAGGAAAACGGGCGGCACGCCTGCGGCGCCGCCCGTCAACGGAACTCATCGGTGGCTCAGAGCCCGAGCGCGAGACGGATTTCGGCCTCGGCATCGCCGCCGTCGACGGTGGTCACGCCGTCGAGCCACGCCATGACGGCATCGGGGTTCTCCGACATCCAGGCGAGCGCGGCGTCTTGCGGATCCTCGCCATCGTTCAGGATCGCGCCCATGATCTCGTTCTCCATGGCAAGCGTGAACTCGAGATTGTTCAGGAACGTCCCGAGGTTCGGGCATTCCTCGACGAAGCCCGCGCGGGTGTTGGTGTAGACTGTCGCACCGCCGAGATCCGGGCCGAACCAGTCGTCACCGCCCGTGAGGTAGGTCAGCTCGAAATTGGCATTCATCGGGTGCGGTTCCCAGCCGAGGAAGACAATCGGTTCGTCGCGGTCCGAGGCGCGATCCACCTGCGCCAGCATCCCCTGTTCGGAGCTTTCGACGACGTCGAACTCGGCATCGCCGAGGCCGAAGGCGTTGGCCTCGATCATGTCCATGATGAGACGATTGCCGTCGTTGCCCGGCTCGATCCCGAAGATCTCGCGGTCGAGCGCGTCTGCATGCGTGGCGATGTCCGAGAAGTCCGCGATGCCGAGAGCGGCGCCCGCGGCATTGGTGGCGAGCGTGTATTTCGCGCCCGTGAGGTTCGCGCGCACGGTGTCGACGGTGCCGGCCTCGCGGTAGGGCGCGATGTCGGCCTCCATCGTCGGCATCCAGTTGCCGAGGAACACGTCCACGTCGCCCTCGGCGAGCGAGGTGTAGGTGACCGGCACCGACAGCACGAGCGTGTCGGTCTCGTAGCCCAGCG
>CAZUVG010000167.1:0-2394 GCA_964623765.1 uncultured Roseicyclus sp. | reverse complement strand
AGCGCCTCCAGCACGACGGTCGTGGCAGCGGTGGTGGCGGTGATGTCGGTCCAGCCGACGTCGGAGAAGGTCACGGTCTCGCACTGGGCGAGGGCCGCGCCGGCCCCCATGGCGGTGAGGGCCGTGGCGGTCAGCAGGCGTTTCATTCGCATCTCTCCCTGTTCGGTTTTCTTCGCATCGTTTCCCGACCCGCAGTTTCAACACCCCGCCGCCACGCTGGCAAGCGGTCTAAAGCTGTTGATTGACGGGTCAATCAAGTTGTGGCACCGACGGACGGGGAGGACAACCCATGCCAGGACGCAGCACGGAGGCCGTGAGGCGCGGCGATCTCGTCGCGGCAACGATCCACGAGATCGGCGCAGCGGGCAGTCTCGACGTGACCGTGGGGCAGATCGCGCGGCGTGCCGGCGTCTCGCCCGCGCTGGCCTTCCACTACTTCGGCGGTAAGGACCGCCTGTTCCTCGCTGCGATGCGGTCGATCCTGACGGTCTACGGCGCGGAGGTGCGCGGGGCACTTCATGCCGCGCAGGGCCCGCGCGCGAGGACCGAGGCGCTGATCCGCGCGAGCTTCGCCCCGTCGAACTTCCGCAGGGAAGTGATCGCGGCCTGGCTCAATTTCTACGTGCTGGCCGCCGCCGATCCCGCTGCCCGGCGTCTCCTGACCATCTACCAGAAGCGCCTGCGCTCGAACCTCGTCCATGGGTTGCGGCCACTGGCAGGCCCCCGGGCCGAAGGGGCGGCCGAGCGGCTGGCGGGGCTGATCGACGGTCTCTACCTGCGCGCCGCGCTCGACGCCGACGACATGACAGGCGAGGCCGCGACGGCCCATGTGCTGGCCGCGCTCGACCGCGAGACGGGGGGCAAGGGATGAGCGGACCCAACATCCTGATCCTGATGGTGGACCAGTTGACCGGCACGCTGTTTCCCGACGGCCCGGCGGACTGGATGCACGCGCCCACGCTGAAGGCCCTGGCCGACCGCTCCGTCCGCTTCGCCAACGCCTACACCGCCTCGCCCCTCTGCGCGCCTGCACGCGCGAGCTTCATGACCGGCCGCCTGCCATCCCGGACCCGCGTCTATGACAACGCCGCCGAGTTCGCCTCGGACCTTCCGACCTTCGCCCATCACCTGCGCCGGGCAGGCTGGCGCACCTGTCTCTCGGGCAAGATGCACTTCGTCGGTCCCGACCAGCTTCATGGCTTCGAGGAACGGCTGACAACCGACATCTACCCCGCCGATTTCGGCTGGACACCCGACTACCGCCGCCCCGGCGAGCGGATCGACTGGTGGTATCACAACCTTGGCTCCGTCACCGGCGCGGGCGTGGCCGAGATCACCAACCAGATGGAGTACGACGACGAGGTCGCCTTCCGCGCCGAACAGAAGCTCTACGATCTCGCCCGCGGGGACGATGCGCGGCCCTGGTGCCTGACGGTCAGCTTCACCCATCCGCACGACCCTTACGTGGCGCGGCGGCGCTTCTGGGATCTCTATCGCGATTGCAATCACTTGCAGCCTGATGTTCGCGCCTTCTCCCACGAGGATCACGACCCCCATTCGCGGCGCATCTTCGACGCGAACGACTGGCGGTCCTACGACATCTCCGAGGAGGACGTGGCACGCGCCCGCCGCGCCTACTTTGCCAACATCTCCTATCTCGACGAGAAGATCGCGGGGCTCCTCGACGTGCTGGAGCGCACGCGTCAGGAAGCCGTCATCGTCCTCGTCTCCGATCACGGCGACATGCTGGGCGAGCGGGGATTGTGGTTCAAGATGAGCTTCTTCGAGAGCTCGGCGCGGGTGCCGCTGATGATCTCGGCGCCGGGGCTCGCGCCCGGTTTGGTTGAGACGCCGGTCTCCACGCTCGATCTCTGCCCGACGCTCTGCGACCTCGCCGGGGTCTCGATGGAGGGGGTCCTGCGCTGGACGGATGGCGAGAGTCTCCTGCCGCTCGCGCAAGGCGGGCGGCGCGAGAGTCCGGTGGCCATGGAATACGCGGCCGAAGCCTCCGTCTCGCCGATGGTCGCCCTGCGCGCAGGGCGGTGGAAATACACCAACTGCCCGGTCGATCCCGAACAGCTTTTCGATCTGAAGACCGATCCGCACGAATTGCGGAACCTCGCTGGCGACCCGGACCACGCCGAAACGCTCGAGCGCTTCCGCGTCATGGCCGCCGCGCGCTGGAACCTCGAGGCCTTCGATGCCGAGGTGCGCGACAGCCAGGCCCGCCGCCTCGCGGTCTACGAAGCGCTTCGCAACGGCGCGTATTTCCCGTGGGATTTCCAGCCGTTGCGGGACGCATCGGAACGTTACATGCGCAACCACATGGACCTGAACGTGCTGGAAGAGAACCAGCGATTCCCGAGGGGAGAATGACGATGGATATCACGCCCC
>CAZUVG010000166.1:0-6572 GCA_964623765.1 uncultured Roseicyclus sp. | reverse complement strand
GTGGCGAAGCTGCAGGATGCGGGGCTGCGGGCCGAGGCGGACATCCGCAACGAGAAGATCAACTACAAGGTGCGCGAGCATTCCGTGGGCAAGGTGCCCGTCATCCTCGCCATCGGCCGCAAGGAGGTAGAGGACGGCACGGTGACCGTCCGGCGGCTCGGCGAGAAGGAGACGCAGGTCCTGCACCTCGACCGTGTCGTTACGGACCTGGCAGCCGAGGCGGTACCACCCGACCTGCGCTGAATTCCCCGGACGCCGGGACTCGCCGCGCGGCAGCCCTCGTTGGTCCTGCGGCGCCGCAGCGTCAGGCGTTGTGCAGCGCCGAGGCGATGTCCGTGACGACGGTCACCTTCCACGACCGCGGCAGGGTCACGACCAGTCCCGGGGCTGCCCCTCCGCCAAGGAGAAGGCGGAACTGCAGCGGCAGGGCGCGCAATTCCCGGATCAGTTGCGCGACGTGGTGGCTACGGTCGTTCACGTTCACACTGAGGCCCACCGTCTCGGGCCGCATCCGGCGCACGCGCTCGACGATGTCGCGCCGGGGTATGTCCAGCAGAAGCGTCACCTGCCAGTCCTCAAGCCGGAACGCCTCGGCCGCCAGCACGATGCCGAGATTGTGGACTTGCCCGGGCAATGTCGCGAAGATCGCGAGATGCCGGTCCGGCGCGCGTGTCCAAGGCGCATGTCGATGGCCGAAGGCCTGGTTGAGGCGGAAGACCTGCGCGATCGCGATGGAAACATCGCCGAAGGAAACCTCGTCATCCTGCCATTTCTCGCCGAGGTGCCGGGCCGCGGCGCTGAGAATCCCGTCGGCGATGCCAGCGTAGTCCTGCCGCCCACGGGTGATGGCGTGGAGAACGCGCTCCGCGGCCCTGTAGTCGGCGGCCATGAGCAGCGTGCAGAAACTCTCGAGAAACTCCGGCGACATGTCGGCATCCGCGCCCCGTTCCGTCAGGCGATCGAGCGCGATGCAGGCAAGGCGCTCCACCGCCTCCGGCCGGACCGACCGGCGGGCGGTGACGCGTTCCGTCTCGTCCCCCTCCCCGCGTGCCATGAAATCCCCCCGGTTACGAGCCGGGTGTCTGCCTCCGGCCCGAAGGGGCGCGGCCGATTCCCGGTCTCGCGCCTGCAACGCAAGGGTGATCATTGGGCGCTCTGGGTCAACCTCTTCGAGAATCGGCGGTCCGACCGCCGGCCGCGAAACCGTTGCCAGAGATTTGCCATGCGGTTGCAAGGCTCTGGCATGTTCAGCGGCACGGCTGCCGTCAGAAGTGCGCCTTCTCCTCGTCGGGCCGTCCGGCGGCCAGCGCGAGGAAGCCACCGAGCCCGCAAAAGGCGATCGGGAACATGGTGAAGACGCCAAAGCCAAAGGCATGCCAGACGCCGCCCGCCGCGACCAGCATCAGGATGCCGCCCCAGAGCGCGCGGGCCCGCGCCATCGCCGCGCCCGCGATCGCCAGCATCGGAGAGAGGATGGCCACGGTACGGAACAGCGCCGGGTCCTCGACCTGCCCGGCAAAGTCCGGGATCTCGCCGAACCAGTCGACGAACTCGATGTAGCCGTAGACGAAGAAGCCCACGATCATGGCCCAGAGGCCGCCGATCAGCCCCAACACAAGCGCGGCGTTGCGCATGCCCCTGCCCTCCTGAAGATTCGAGAGGTCTGACATAAGGCACGCTCCCTGCGTTCCCAAGGGCCGCGGCGGGTCCCGGCCGCGGTGAAACAATTCGGCGGTTTCCCCGTCCGGCACCGGGCGGCCCGATACCCGCGCGCCAAGGCGCCGGCTGCGACAACTCCGAGCAAGTCGTTGAAAAATATCAAAGCGTTGATCGACAGACACTTCACGCTCGCCTGACGCTGCGTCACGGAGCCGTGCGGCACGGGGCTGTGACTGGCCCGTTACCGTACATCTGGCCGAACCTCCCGCCGAGCGGCGCCTCTCGGCGTCGCCGACAATCTTCAGTCTCCAAGGGAGTTTCAGAGAACCATGACCACCGCAACCCAGTCCATCGCCCTTCTCGGCGCCGTCACCGCCGCCGTCTCCGCCCACGGCATCGCCGAGGCCGAGGCGCAGACACAGGAGAAGTGCTACGGCGTCAGCCTCGCCGGCGAGAACGACTGCGCCGCCGGCCCCGGCACCACCTGCGCGGGCACCTCTACGGTCGACTACCAGGGGAACGCCTGGACGCTCGTGCCCACCGGAACCTGCGCCGAGATCGAACTGCCCGACGGCCGCGTGGGCGTGTCCGAGGTCGAGCTTCAGGCCAACGGCTACGAGGGCATCGCCCGCGACCTGCCCGAGGGCACCGACACCTCCACCTACATGTCGGTCGATATGTGATCCGGACCGCCCCGGTCCGGCCGGGCCGGGGCGCACCGCCACGAGGAACAAGACACCATGCTCGATCTCGCCTTACTCCCGACGCTCCCCCATGCCGCCGGCGTGGGCTTCAAGTCGAAGCATTTCGAGGAACTGATGGCCGACCCCGGTCCGGTGCGGTGGATCGAAGTCCATGCCGAGAACTACATGGGCGACGGCGGGCGGCCGCTCGCGCAGCTCCGCGCGCTGGCCGAACGGATGCCGGTTTCCGTTCACGGCGTCGGCCTGTCCATCGGCGGCGAGCGCCCGCTCGATCGCGACCACCTCGCCCGTCTGCGTCGCCTGATGGACTGGCTGCAGCCGGCGAGCTTCTCCGAGCATCTCGCCTGGTCGACGCACGACACGGGCTTCCTGAACGACCTCCTGCCCCTGCCCTACACATCCGCCACGCTGGACCGCGTCGCCTCGCATATCGACCGGGTTCAGGACATGCTGGGGCGGCGGATGCTGCTCGAGAACCCTTCCACCTATCTGGCCTTCGAGGAGAGCCAGATGGACGAGGTGACTTTCCTCTCCGAACTCGCGCGCCGCACCGGCTGCGGCCTCCTGCTCGATGTCAACAATGTCTTCGTGTCGGCCACCAACCAGTGCTGGGACGCGCGCAGCTACATCGATGCCTTCCCGCTGGAGGCCGTTGGCGAGATCCACCTCGGCGGCCACGACGAGGACGCCGACGAGCATGGAGCGCCGCTTCTCGTCGACAGTCACGGGCGTGAGGTCGTGGACCCGGTCTGGGAGCTCTACGCCCACACGCTCGCCCGCAGCGGACCGCGGCCGACGCTGATCGAGTGGGATACCGACGTGCCCGCGTGGCCCGTTTTGCGCGCCGAGGCCGAACGTGCCGCGACCCTGCTCGAACCGGTGGAGGCGTGATCCGATGAAACCGCAGGACAGCTTCGCCGAGGCCCTCCTCGATCCCGGCCGCGCCGCGCCAGCCGGTCTCACCGACCCGCGGGGCCGTCCGGCCGGGCGCCGCTTCGACATCTACCGCAACAACGTGGTCGCGAGCCTGACGGCCACGCTGGCCGAGGGCTTCCCGGTGCTGGAGCGGCTGCTGGGCCCCGACTACTTCCGCGCCATGGCGGGCGTCTTCGTCCGCGCCCATCCGCCCGAAGATGCGCGCCTGCAAATCTGGGGCGGCAGGCTGCCCGGGTTCCTCGCCCGTTTCGAGCCGCTCGCACACCTGCCCTACCTGCCCGACGTGGCGCGCCTCGAACTGGGGCTGCGGCAATCCTACCACGCCGCCGACGCAGCCCCGCTGCGCATCGCCGGCCGCGCGCCCGGGGACGTGCTGGCGCTGCGCCCGCGGCTCGCGCCGCCGACGCTCATCCTGCAGTCGCGTTTCCCGGTGCTGTCGATCTGGCGCAGGAACACCGCCGAGCCCGGCTTGGCCGTCGAGACGGGTCCGGAGACTGTTCTGATCGCACGCGCCAGTTACGATCCCCGTCCGCGCCTGCTGCCCGAGGGCGGCCTCGCGTTCGCCCGGCACCTCAAGGGCCGCCTGACGCTCGCCGAGGCGCTGACCGCCGCCCAGAGCCTCCATCCCGACGCCGATGCCGCGGCGCTCCTGACGCTCTTCCTCGAACCCGGTCTCCTGACCCTGCAAGAAGGACACTGACGCCCATGCGCCCGCTCATCGCCCTGCACGACCGTGTCTTCGGAACGCTGGAGGCCAGCGCACCATGGCTGATCCCCACCCTCGCCCGCCTCGTCTTCGCCGGAACGCTGCTCGTCTACTACTGGAACTCGGGTCTGACCAAGTGGGGCACCGGCCCCTTCAGTCCGGACGTCGGCGCCTACATCCAGATCCTGCCGCGCGCCTTCGAGGCGGCGGGGTTCGACCCCTCGGCCCTCGGACCGCTCGCCACGCCCATCGTCCTTATGGGGACATGGAGCGAGTTCCTGCTGCCCGCCCTGATCCTCGTCGGGCTGTTCACGCGGCTTGCGGCCCTCGGCATGATCGGCTTCGTTGCGGTGCAGACATGGGTGGACGTTGCGGGCCACGGGGTAGAGACCGGCGGCTGGTTCGACAATTCCGCCACCGCCATGGCGGACCAGCGCGCCTTCTGGGTCTTTCTTCTGGTCGTGCTCGTCCTGCGCGGCGCGGGCCCCCTGTCGCTCGACGCGGCGCTCGCGCGCCGGGGCGCCGCCGATCTCGCGCCCGCGACCCATTCGAGGTAGCACTGCACGCCTGCTCGGGACGGGCGCGAACGCAACTGCGGGTGTCTTGTGCAGTTTTCGACCGTTTTGCCGGAACCGGCCCGGCTACCGCGCACAGATCGAAATCGAATCTTGTAAAACAGCGCGGATGGGCCACGATGGTTCGCGTGACGCCTGGTTTTTCGTGAACCGCCCTTTCAAGAAGGCAGCCCACAGGTCACGCGGACCGTGCTGCACCGCAAGCGCCGCGATAACGCGGGCGGGCGTGGACTTTGACTTGAGAAGGAAAGACCGATGCCGACGGGCACCGTTAAATGGTTCAACACGACCAAGGGCTACGGCTTCATCGCTCCCGACGACGGCGGGAAGGATGTCTTCGTGCATATCTCCGCCGTGGAACAGGCGGGCATGACCGGGCTGCCGGACAACACCAAGGTAAGCTACGAGTTGCGCGAGGGCCGCGATGGCCGGGCCTCGGCGGTGGAGCTGCAGAAGCTCTGACGCGATGGGGCCGGCCGGCGCGCGCCCCGCGTCCGGCCGGTGCCCCCTCCGTCATCGCCCGCGGCGAATCTTCGGGCATCGGCCGCCGTGATCCGGACGGCCCTACGTTTCGTTACGCTTCGTTCACGCGAACCGTGCCACGGTGCACGAAGCGGAACATGAAGTCCGCGCGCATGTTGCGAACAGGATGGGAGGTGACGGTCGCCACGGAGGCGACGGCAGCCTCTCGGCCCGCCCCTCCCCGGTCCCGCCGCCTCCACCCCGGAACCCGGAAAGGAACGGCCATGTCGGAATTCCTCGACCTTCTCACGGTCTACTACACCTGCGATGCCATGGCGGGCCTCAGGCCCCTCACCTCGGGGGAATTCATGGGCTGCATGGACGTCTACACCGCGGTGAAGCAGTATTTCGCCCCCGCCTTCGACCTTGCCCCCCGCGGGACAGCGGCCCGGGCAGAGCAGATGCGGGAGGCCTATCTCGGCTTCGTGGCGTGGCAGGCGGACAACCCGGGTCTCGTGTCGGACCTGCGCGCCGTGGCCGAGGCGCGGGTGGACGGCTAGCTCAGCGCGCGCGCGACCAGCACCCCGCCCCAGGCCGAGCCGGCCGTCAGCACCGTGCCCCAGGCGAGGTCGACGGCGACCATCTGCGGGTGCCAGTCGCGCATCACCGCCCAGGACGTCAGCTCGTAGGTGCCATAGGCCACGAGGCCCAGGATCGCGCCGTTCAGAAGCGCCATGTGCGGCGTGCCGTCGCGCAGCGCGGGCACGCCCGCGAACCACAGCACGCCCAGCATGAAGACGAAGTAGAACAGGATCGCGGGCACGAGGCGGAAGCCGTCGTAGAGCCCGTCGCCGAGATGCTTCGCGAAGAGCGGCTGGATCACCGAGCGCAGCATGATCGCGTCGGCCACGAGGAAGATGATCGAGGTGGCGACGAAGAGGACGACATAGGACATGGGCGCTCCGGTTTGTGGTGGACCGGGAGGTAGGGCTTGGGGGTGCGGTGTCTAGGGATTGAAACGGCAGATGATACGTGATACGTATCGCGCATGATCCGCAGCTTCGCCTGCCGCGACACCAAACGCCTCGCGAGCCGGAAACGGGTCCGGCGCTTCGTCAATTTCGAGCGTGTGGCGCTGCGCAAGCTGGCGATGCTGGAGGCGGCGGTGCTGCTGGAGGACCTGCGCGTGCCGCCCGGCAACCGGCTGGAGGCGCTGAAGGGCGACCGGGCGGGGCAGCACTCCATCCGGATCAACGACCAGTACCGCATCTGTTTCGTCTGGAAGGAGGACGGGGCCCATGACGTCGAAATCGTCGACTACCACTGACATGCTCCCCCCGGTGCATCCGGGCGAAGTGCTGGCCGAGGAATTCCTTGCGCCCCTCGGCCTCTCGGCCAACGCGCTGGCCCGGCGGATCGGGGTGCCGGGCAACCGGGTGTCCATGATCGTCGCGGGCAAGCGCGGGATCAGCGGCGACACGGCCCTGCGATTGGCGGCGGTCTTCGGGACGACGCCGGATTTCTGGATGA
>CAZUVG010000165.1:0-6635 GCA_964623765.1 uncultured Roseicyclus sp. | reverse complement strand
TGCAGGCGCTTGTCGGTCGGATCACCGACCGCCGCGTGGTGACCTTCGGCTTCAACGCGCAGGCAGACGTGCGCGCGCAGAACCTTCGCTACAAGGGCGGCGTTGCGCATTTCGACATCGCGCTGCAGGCGGAGGACCGCGTGATCGAGGACTGCTCGCTGCCGATGCCGGGCGATCACAACGTCTCGAACGCGCTCGCCGCCGTGGCGGTCGCGCGGCACCTTGGCATGAAGACCGCCGAGATCCGGGACGCGCTCGCCGCCTTCGGTGGCGTTAACCGTCGGTTTACCAAGGTGGGCGAAGTTGGGGGCGTGACGATCATCGACGATTACGGCCACCACCCGGTGGAGATCGCCGCGGTGCTGCGCGCCGCGCGGCAGGCCGTGGCCGACACGGGTCAAGCGCGCGTCGTCGCGGTCCACCAGCCGCACCGCTACTCGCGGCTCGCCTCGCTGTTCGACGATTTCTGCGGTTGCTTCAACGACGCCGACGTGGTCGGAATATCGGAGGTTTACGCGGCGGGGGAGGACCCGATTCCGGGAGCCGGCCGCGACGACCTCGTGCAGGGGCTGATCCGGCATGGCCACCGCCACGCCCGCGCGGTGACCTCGGAGGACGACCTGGAGCGGCTGGTCCGCGAGCAGGCGCGCCCCGGCGACATCGTCGTGTGCCTCGGTGCCGGAACCATCTCGGCCTGGGCACAGGGCCTGCCCGCGCGGCTGGCCGATCTGGAAAAGCGGGTGGTCTCGGGATGAGACCGCCCCGGCACGAAGAGGGACGCTTCCCATGCCGTTGTCACTGACGCTGGCCTGTCTCTGGGTGCTCGCCGCCGCCCTCGTCGCCCTTCTGCCGATGCGATTGCAATACGTGCCCGGCCTTTTCCTGCTTGTCCTCGCACTGCCGCTCGTCGCCTTCGTCGGGGTCGAACTTGGCTGGGTCTGGGTGGCGGTCGTGGCCTTTGCGGTTCTCTCCATGTATCGCCGCCCGCTCGTGGCGCTCGCGCGCCACCTGCTCAGCCGCCTCGGGCGGGCAGCCTGATGCCCGTGTCACTTGTCCTCGCCTGCCTTTGGGCGATTGCCGCCGGGGTCGCGGGGATGGGACCGCAGCGCTGGCACTGGCCCGCGGCCTGGGCGCTGATCGCAACGGGCATTCCGCTGTTGGGGTTCGTCACCCTGCAGATGGGGCCGGTCTGGGGGCTGATCTGCCTCGCTGCCGGCGCTTCGGTCCTCCGCTGGCCGCTGCTCCGCGCGGTCGAGCGGATGCGGCGCGTCGTGGTCAGCGTCGAGCGGGCCGAACCGGGGGCTTCCATGGCATCGCGCGCCACCGGCGATGACGGGGCGGAGGCGCAGAAAGACGAGGCGGGCAGCCACGCTTCCTGACGTGGCGGCCGGGCCCGCCGGTGGGAGCCAACGCAACCGCGCACCTCTTCCCGGCGGCCGGCCGCAGCCGCGGTGTTCGAGTGCACGGACCTTTCGTCACCATCGGTGCCGTGGCCGCCGATCTTCTGGCGCGGCATCCCGTTCTGCGGTAGGCGACCACCATGACGCAGATGCCCCCGACCCGAGGCCGCCTGACCCCCGGCCGGTTGCTCGCCGATCTGACGTGGCTCCGCGTCGGTGGGCCGGCGGACTGGCTGTTCCAGCCCGCCGATGCCGGCGACCTGTCGGACTTCCTCGCGGCCCTTGATCCCTCGGTCCCGGTCTTCCCCATGGGCGTCGGCTCCAACCTGATCGTGCGCGACGGCGGCATCGCGGGCGTGGTGATCCGGCTCGGGCGGGGGTTCAACGGTATCGGGGTGGAAGGCGAGACGGTGAGCGCGGGCGCCGCGGCGCTCGATGCGCAGGTGGCCAAGCGCGCGGCGGAGGCCGGGCGCGACCTCACCTTTCTTCGCACGATCCCGGGCTCCGTCGGCGGGGCGCTCCGCATGAACGCCGGCTGCTACGGGACCTACGTGGCCGACCGCTTCGTGTCGGCCGACGTGACCTTCCGCGACGGCACGCGCGCAGCGCTCGGTCCGGGCGATGTGGGCTTCGCCTACCGCCAGACGAACCTGCCGTCCGACGCCGTCGTGACCGCCGTCCGGTTCCGCGCACCGCCGGGCGATCCCGTGGCGCTCGCCGCACGGATGGAGGAACAGCTCGCCCGCCGCGACGCGACCCAGCCCACGCGGGACCGCACCGCCGGGTCGACCTTCCGCAACCCGGCGGGCTTCTCCTCCACGGGCCGTGCCGACGACACGCACGACCTCAAGGCCTGGAAGGTCATCGACGACGCGGGGATGCGGGGCGCCGTCCTTGGCGGGGCGCAGATGTCGCCCAAGCATTCGAACTTCCTGGTCAACACGGGCGGCGCCACGGCCGCAGACCTCGAGGGTCTCGGCGAAGCGGTGCGAAAAAAGGTTTTCGAGACCAGCGGAATAGAGCTAGAGTGGGAAATCATGCGGGTCGGACGCCCGGCCGGCGTGACGGACGAAGGCCCATCCGGCGGAGACCGGGAGGCCGAAGCCGACTGACCCCCGCGCAAGACGGGGTAGAACGACGATAATCGCCGACCGGGCGCGAGAATCCCGGCGGTCACATGAGGCACAGGTGGTGACAGGTTCGAGCAGGCCTGCCTCCCGCGTCGTGGTCCTGATGGGCGGCCCCTCGGCCGAACGCGAGGTGTCGTTCAGTTCGGGGCGCGGCTGCGCCGGGGCGCTCCGTGGCGAAGGATACGAGGTGATCGAGGTCGATGCCGGCCCCGATCTGCCCGAACGCCTGCGCGACACCGCGCCGGACGTCGTCTTCAACGCCCTCCATGGCCGCTGGGGCGAGGACGGCTGCGTGCAGGGCCTCCTTGAATGGCTGCGCATACCCTACACGCATTCCGGCGTTCTGGCCTCGGCGCTCGCCATGGACAAGACCCGCACCAAGGACGTCTACCGCGCCCACGGCCTGCCGGTCGTGGACAGCGTCATCCGTCCGCGGGACGAGGTCATGGCAGCCCACGTGATGGCGCCGCCCTACGTGGTGAAGCCCAACAACGAGGGGTCGTCCGTCGGGGTCTATCTTGTTGCGGAGGGGGCGAACGATCCGCCGCGGCTCGGCCCCGAGATGCCGGACGAGGTCATGGTCGAGGCCTTCGCGAAGGGCCGCGAACTCACCTGCTCGGTCATGGGCGCGGACGAGGCCGACCCTGGCGCGCTGACCGTCACCGACATCCTGACGGACGGATGGTACGACTACGACGCGAAGTATCGCCCCGGCGGCTCGCGCCACGTGGTCCCGGCCGACATCCCGGCCGAGATCTTCGACGCCTGCATGGACTACGCCCTCCGGGCCCATGCCGCGCTGGGCTGTCGCGGCGTCAGCCGGACGGATTTCCGCTGGGACGCGGAAAGGGGTCTCGACGGGCTCGTGCTGCTGGAGACCAACACCCAGCCGGGCATGACGCCCACCTCGCTTACCCCCGAACAGGCGGAGGCGAGGGGCATCTCCTTCGGTGCGCTCTGCCGCTGGCTCGTGGAGGATGCCTCGTGCGACCGCTGACCGCCCGCCGCGACCCCTATCCCAACCCGGCGCTCCGCCGCGAGCCGCCGCTGACGCGACCCGATCCGGCGCCCTCGCGGCTGAGCTACCGGCTGGAGCGGCTTTGGCTGACCCCACTGTTCCGCGCGCTGCTGCGCGTGGGCCTTCCCGTCGCGATCCTTTCGGGTGCGGCCTTCTGGTATTTCTCCGACGCAGGCCGGATACAGGCGATCCGCGACCACGCCGCCGAGATCCGGCGCGAGATCGAGAGCCGCCCCGAGTTCCGCGTCAACGTCCTGTCGATCGAGGGCGCGAGCCCCGCGGTGACCGAGGCGGTGCGGGGCGCGCTCGCGCTCGACCTGCCCGTGTCATCCTTCGACATCGACCTCGGACAACTCCGCCAGAGGGTGGAGGGGCTGCCGGCCGTCGCCGCGGCGGATGTGCGGATCGAGGGCGGCGGATACCTTTCGGTCACCGTGGCGGAACGGGCACCCGCGTTGATCTGGCAGACGCGCGCCGATACCGTCCTGATCGACGCCGAGGGCCATTTCGTCGCCGCCCTTGCCGACCGCGCCCCCGACGCGCCGCTGCCCATCGTGGCCGGCGGCGGGGCGGATGTCGTCGTGGCCGAGGCGCTTGCCCTCTTCGAGGCGGCCGAGCCGCTCGGGGATCGTCTGCGCGGGCTCGTGCGCGTGGGCCATCGCCGCTGGGACATCGTCCTCCGCGACGGCCCCCGCATCCTCCTTCCCGCCGAGACGCCGCGCGCGGCGCTCGACGAGGTTCTCCTGCTGCATGACGTGCAGCGGATACTCGACCGCGACCTTCTCCGCATCGACATGCGGAACCCGTCGCGGACGGTCGTGCAACTGACGCCCGAGGCGCTGGAGACGGTCCGCCAGGTCCGCTCGGGCCAACCAAGCACCGGAGACGAACGCGGATGAACCTGCTCTACCAGTCCCAGAGGGCCATGCGGGCCAAGCGCGAGGAGGCGATGCGCCGGGGCGTGATCGCCGTGCTCGATATCGGAACCTTCAAGATCGCCTGTCTTGTCCTGCGCTTCGACGAGACCGAGACGCCGAAGGGCGAGGGGATCGGCGCGATGGCCGGGCAGGCGGGTTTCCGCGTGATCGGTGCGGCCACCACGCGCTCGCGCGGGGTGAGGTTCGGCGAGATCGATACCGTGCAGGAGACCGAACGCGCGATCCGCACGGCCGTGCAGGCTGCGCAGAAGATGGCGCAGACCCGCGTCGATCACGTCATCGTCTCGCTCGCGGGCGCACGGCCGCGGAGCTACGGGCTCGACGGCGAGGTGAGCCTGCAGACGGGCAAGGTGGAGGATGCCGACATCGCCCGCGTGCTGGCCGCCTGCGACGTGCCGGACGTCGGCCACGGGCGCGAGGTGCTGCACGCCCAGCCGGTGAATTTCTCGCTCGATCACCGCACCGGCCTGTCGGATCCCCGCGGGCATGTCGGGGGGCGGCTCTCGGTGGATATGCATCTTCTCACGATCGAGGGCGCGGCGATCGAGACGCTGCTGCATTGCGTGAAGCGCTGCGACCTCGAACTCGCGGGGCTCGCGAGCGCGCCATACGTCGCGGCGATATCGAGCCTCGTGGAAGACGAGCAGGAACTGGGGGCTGCCTGCATCGACATGGGCGGGGGCGCAACGTCGCTGTCCATCTTCATCAAGAAGCACATGATCTTCGCCGACACCGTGCGCATGGGCGGGGACCACGTCACCTCCGACATCTCCCACGCGCTGCAGATCCCGATGCCCAATGCCGAGCGGATCAAGACCCGCTTCGGCGGCGTGCTGGCGACCGGCATGGACGACCGGGAGATCATCGAACTGGAAAGCGAGACGGGCGACTGGCACCACGACCGGCGCAGCGTCTCGCGCTCGGAACTCATTGGCGTGATGCGCCCGCGGGTGGAGGAGATCCTCGAGGAGACGCGCGCCCGCCTCGACGCGGCAGGCTTCGAACATCTGCCCTCGCAGCGGATCGTGCTGACGGGCGGGGCGAGCCTGATCCCCGGGCTCGACGGACTGGCCTCGCGCATTCTCGGCAACCAGGTGCGGCTCGGCCGGCCGCTCCGCGTGCAGGGGCTGCCGCAATCGGCCTGCGGGCCGGCCTTCTCGGCCTGTGTGGGCCTCGCGCTCTTCGCGGCGCATCCGCAGGACGAGTGGTGGGACTTCGAGACGCCGGCCGACGGCTACCCTGCGCGCAGCCTGAAGCGGGCGGTCAAATGGTTCCGCGACAACTGGTGACCGCGCCATGTTGGGGCCCAACCCAAGCGGCAGACGTTTCGGCGGATTTCCGCCCCAGATTTCGCGCGAAATAACCATTTTCCGCGTGACGGAAGGCGGCGAAGCCGGTAAGTTCCGAAAAAATTCACGAGGCAGACCAGGGCCGAGGCGGCGTCAGACCGTGGGCCACATCTGAAACGAACCGGATCAACCGGGGCAACAGGCGGACCGAAGCGATGACACTCAATCTCACCATGCCCGACACGCGGCAGGAACTGAAACCGCGCATCACCGTCTTCGGCGTTGGCGGGGCCGGCGGCAACGCCGTCAACAACATGATCGACCAGGCGCTGGAGGGCTGCGAGTTCGTGGTCGCCAACACCGACGCGCAGGCGTTGTCGCAGTCGAAGGCACCCGGCCGCATCCAGATGGGCGCGCGGGTGACCGAGGGGCTCGGCGCGGGCGCGCGGCCTGCCGTGGGTGCCTCGGCGGCCGAGGAATCGATCGAGGAGATCGTAGACCAGCTTGCCGGCGCGCACATGGCCTTCATCACCGCCGGCATGGGCGGCGGCACCGGCACGGGAGCTGCGCCCATCATCGCGCAGGCCGCGCGCGAGCTGGGCGTCCTGACCGTCGGCGTCGTGACGAAGCCCTTCCAGTTCGAGGGCGCCAAGCGCATGCGCCAGGCCGACGAGGGGATCGAGGCGCTGCAGAAGGTGGTGGACACGCTCATCATCATCCCCAACCAGAACCTGTTCCGGCTGGCCAACGAGAAGACGACCTTCACCGAGGCGTTCAGCCTCGCCGACGACGTGCTCTACCAGGGCGTCAAGGGCGTGACCGACCTGATGGTGCGGCCCGGCCTCATCAACCTCGACTTC
>CAZUVG010000164.1:1678-6679 GCA_964623765.1 uncultured Roseicyclus sp. | reverse complement strand
CGACCTTCGCGGAGGTTCTCGCGGGCTGAGTCCTCACTCCGCCGGCATGGGCGCGCGTGCCCTGTCCCGCGTGGCGGCGAATATCGCGAGGGCCGTGGCCATCAGGCAGGCCGACAGGAGGAACGGCGCGCCCGGCAGCCAGACCGGCCCGCCATCGCGCGTCGCCCAGAAGAAGGCCTGCGTCATCACCAGTGGCGACAGGATCATCGACAGCGCCGAGATGGACGACAGGACGCCCTGAAGCTCGCCCTGCTGGTCCGCACCGGCGGCGCGCGACATGATTCCCTGCATCGCGGGCGCGACGATGGCGCCCACCGCCGAAATCGGGATCAGCGCCCAGATCATCCACCCCTCCGAGATCAGGCCGTAAATCACGAGGCAGGTCGTGTTGAGAACGAGTCCCCATGTCACCGCCCGCATCTCGCCCAGCCGCGGCAGCACGGCCCGGATCAGCCCGCCCTGCACCACGGCCATCGCCACGCCGTAGGCCGCGAGCGAGGCGCCCACCAGCGAGGCGTCCCAGCCGAAGGTCGCCTGCGTCCAGTAGGCCCAGACCGCCGGGTAAACGAAGTTCGACACCTGGTAGGCGAGCATGACGGCCAAGAGCGGCCGGACCCCCGGCAGCCGGCCGATGTGCATCAGCCCGCCCGCCGGGTTCGCCCGCCGCCAGTCGAAGGCGCGGCGCCGCTCCTTCGGCAGGGATTCTGGCAGGACGAACCAGCCGAATGCGAAGTTGAGCCCTGCGAGGATCGCGGCGGCCACGAAAGGCGCACGCGGGTCGAGATCGCCGAGAAGCCCGCCGAGAAGCGGTCCGAGGATGAAACCCATGCCGAAGCCCGCGGAGATGAGGCCGAAGTTCTGCGCCCGCCGTCCCGGCTCCGTCACGTCGGCCATGAAGGCGAGCGCGGTGGAATGGGTCGCCGCGGCCATCCCGGCCACGATCCGGCCGGCAAGCAGCAGCCAGATGGTCCCGGCGAGCGCCATCACCACGTAGTCGAGCGCCATCACCGCCATAGAGGCGAGCAGCACCGGCCGCCGCCCGAAGCGGTCCGAGAGCGACCCGATCGTGGGCGAGAAGCCGAACTGCATCACCGCGTAGGCCGCCGACAGGATCCCGCCCCAGAGTGCCGCGTCGGCGATGGAGACGCCGCGCACCTCGGCGATGAGGTCCGGCATGACCGGCAGGATCAGCCCGATGCCCATCGCGTCGAGCGTGACCGTGATCATGATGAAGACCACGGGAAGGCGTGTGGAGGAACGGCGCATTCGGCCCCGCTTGAGCTCGGACGAGTGTCAATCTAGATTGACACTGCGCGATTGACAACGTCCGATTTCAGCTGCCCTCGGCGATCGCCCGCGCCCGGGTCCGCGCGGCTTTGGCGAAGGCGCGCGCCTCCGCCGGGGCCATGCCAAGCGCCGCGGAGGCCGAAAGATCGGGCAAGGCGGTCTCGGGTCGGTCGCGCGCGACGAGGTCGGGCAGGGGGGTGCCCGTCGCCCGCGCCTCGGCAGCCAGCGTCTTCACGAGCGCCTGCGCCTCGGCGCGCGGCATCGTTGCGGCCAGCGCGACGGACAAGGCCTCGGCATGGATCAGCCCCAGCGGGTCTTCGGCGCGTGCTGCCATCGCCTCGGGCCGCGCCTCCAGCCCCTCGGCCAGCTCGGCCAGAAGCTGCACGGATTTCGCCGCGGCGGCCACGAGCGGCGGAAGGCTCAGCCATTCGGCGAACCACGCCGCGCCGTCGCGCGCCTCGGCATGGACCGCCGCGCCCTGAACCACGGCCGCCTGCGCCGGTGCGAAGCGGGCGAGCGCCACCATCACCGACGGCCCGACCGGGTTCTGCTTCTGCGGCATGGTCGAGGAGGCACCCGCCCCCGGCAGCGCGATCTCGGCGACCTCGGAGCGGGCGAGCAGGATCATGTCTCCGCCCGGCTTGCCGCATGCGCCGGCCAGATCGGCGAGCCATCCCGCGATCTCGCCCATGCGGTCGCGGTTCGCGTGCCAGCTGCCCCCCGGGTCGGATAGGCCAAGGTCCCGCGCCAGCGCGGCCCGCAGGGCGGCGGGGTCCGGGCCGAGCATCGACGCCGTCCCCGCAGCCCCCGAGAGCGAGACGCAGAGACAGCGGGCGCGCAGGGCCTCCAGCCGGTCGTGGAGCCGCAGGAGCGGCGCGCCCCAGCCCGCAACAAGCGCGCCGAAGCTCGACGGCGTCGCCACCTGCCCGTAGGTGCGCGCGGCCTGCACCGTCTCGGCCTGCGTCTCGGCCAGGTTCCCGAGCGCCCCGAGCGCCCGGCCCATCCGCGCCTCGATCAGCATGAGCGCCTGCCGCAGGCGCAGCATCAGTCCCGTGTCCTGCACGTCCTGGCTGGTCGCGCCCCGGTGCAGGTATTGCGCATGCTCCGGCGCGTCGAGCGAGGCCCGCAGCGCGGCCACGAGCCCCGGCACGGTCACCCCGTTCCGCCCCGTCGCCTCGGCAAGGCCCGCCGGGTCCACCTGCGCCTCCATCATCGCGCGGTGCAGGAAACGGCCGCTCGTCTCGGGGATCGCGCCTTGCGCCCCCTGCGCCTTAGCCAGCGCCCCAAGGACCAGCATCATCGCCCGGACCTCGGCCGTGTCCGAGAAAAGCCGCGCGATTTCCGCGTCGCCGAAGAGATCGCGGTAGAGCGCGCCGTCGAAGGGCGAGACGCTCACGCGACGCTCTCCGGCAGGTGGCCGATGTCGCGCAGGAAGCGCATGAGGATCGCCGCGAAGTCGTCCGGCTTCTCCACGCAGGGCAGGTGGCCCGCGCCGCGGATCAGGTCGTAGCGTGCACCGGGAATCAACTCGGCCAGTTCGCGCACGAGGTCGGGCGGGGTGGAGCCGTCGGCATCGCCGGCGATGACCTGCGCGGGAAGGCGCAACCCGGCCGTCGTCGTGTAGAAATCCGTCCCCGCGATGGCATGTGAGCAGCCGACATAGCCCGCGGCGGGCGTCGTCTCCACCATCCGCCGCCAGGGCGAGACCGCGGGGCTGTCGCGGAAGGACCGGGTGAACCACCGCTCCATGATCGCGTCCGACATGGCCTCCAGACCCTGTCCGGCCACCTGCGCGATGCGGTCCTCCCACAGCGCGCGGGTGCCGATCTTGGGCGCGGTGTTCGACAGGACCACGGCGCGGACGAGGTCGAGCCGCTTGGCCGCCAGCCCCTGCGCGATCATGCCGCCGATGGAGAGGCCGACGAAGACGACGTCCGTCAGTTCCAGCGCCTCGATCAGCCGTTCGGCGTCATGGATCAGCTTGCCCATCTGGTAGGGCGCGGGCGGGCAGGTGGACAGGCCATGGCCACGCGTATCGTAGCGCACGAGGTGGAGGCCCTCGGGCAGCCGCGCCACCACGTCATCCCAGAGCCTGAGGTCGGTGCCGAGCGAGTTGGAAAAGACGACCGCGGGCCCGCCGCGCGCCCCGTCCTGCCGCACGTGCAGCGTCACGTCGTCGAGTTCGATGCAATCCATGGGCGTCGCCTCCTCTACCCCGTTTCTCTATCGGAACGCGCCTGCCCGCAACCGGATCGCATGCTGGACATGACGTTGCGGAATCGGGCTTGCGGAGCGCCGGGGCGGATCGCAGGGTGGCGCCGGGACCAGGCAGGGAGGGACAGGTGCCACGCGAGATAAGGGCCGCCGTTTGCCACGAATTCGGCACGGATCTGCAGATCGAGACCGTGATCCTTCGCGACCCCGGCCCGGGCGAGGTCGAGGTCACGATGGAGGCAGTCGCCATCTGCCATTCGGACATCTCCTACATCGACGGCGGCTGGGGCGGGCCGCTGCCGTCGGTCTACGGACACGAGGCGGCGGGCCGTGTTTCGGCAGTCGGGGAGGGGGTGCAGGGTATCGAGATGGGCGAGCGCGTGATCGCGACGCTGATCCGCTCCTGCGGGGCCTGCCCGTCCTGCTCGCAGGCGCGGCCCGTGTTCTGCGTGGGCAATGCGCCGCTGCCGCCCGAACTGAGCTTCCCGGACGGGCGGGCGCTCAACAAGGGGCTGAAATGCGGCGCCTTCGCCGAGCGGGTGGTGGTCCATGCAAGCCAGGTCGCGGCCGTGGGCGAACGTGTGCCGGCCGAGAGCGCGTGCCTCCTGTCCTGCGGTGTGCCCACGGGCCTGGGCGCGGTGGTCAATACCGCGCGCGTTCGGCCCGGAGAGAGCGTCGTGGTGATCGGCTGCGGCGGCGTCGGCCTCAACGCCGTGCAGGGCGCACGGCTGTCGGGTGCCGCACGGATCGTGGGCGTCGATCTGGAATCCAAGAAGCTCGAGGACGCGCGCGCCTTCGGGGCGACGGACGGGGTCCTGGCCTCGGAGGAGGCGCCGTGGCGGCGCGTGGCGGAGATCACCGGCGGGCGCGGGGCGGACCACGTCTTCGTTTCGGTCGGCGCGATCCCGGCCTACGACATGGCGCCGCGGATGCTGGCGCCGGGCGGCACCCTCTACGCGGTGGGAATGCCGCATACCGGGCAGGAATCGCGCTATGAGCCGGTAATCCTGGCCGCGACGGGCCAGGGCATGCGCGGCAGCCTGATGGGCGAGGTGGTGCTGAAGCGCGACGTGCCGTGGATGGTGGATCTCTACGAACAGGGGCGGCTGGAACTCGACGCGCTGGTCTCGGGGCGCTGGCCGCTCGAGCGGATCAACGAGGCGATCGAGGACACCAAGGCGGGGCGCGCGCGGCGCAACGTCATCGTGTTCTGAGCAGGCGTCGGCCCGGGCGCGCGCGCCGGACGCAAGGAAAGGAAATGCCATGCGACTGAGGAACCTGGAGATCTTTGCCGTCGCGCCGCCGCCGCCGGGCTGGGGCGGGCGCTACTGGCAGATCGTCAGGCTGACGACGGACGACGGGATCACCGGCCTCGGCGAGGTCTATGCAAGCGCCGTGGGCTTTCGCGCCATGCGGGCGGTCATCGAGGACGTCTTCGCCCGGCACATGGAGGGCGAGAGCGCCGAGAACGTCGAGACCATGTTCCGCCGCGCCTATTCC
>CAZUVG010000164.1:0-1668 GCA_964623765.1 uncultured Roseicyclus sp. | reverse complement strand
CTCGTCGAGCTCGGCGGCGCGGTCGAAGTCGGCGACCCTATTCCTCGGGCTTCACCCAGAGGCCCGACCCGACCGTCATGGGCGCCTTCTCGGGGCTTGAGATGGCCTGCTGGGACATCGTGGGCAAGGCGCGCGATCGCCCGGTCTGGGCGCTCATCGGCGGGCGGATGAACGCGCGTGTCCGCGCCTACACCTACCTCTATCCCGAGACCCATCACGACGAACGCTTCTGGATCGACCCCGGGCAGGCAGCGGAGGCTGCCGCGGCTTGCGTCGCCCGTGGCTGGACGGCGGTGAAGTTCGACCCCGCCGGCCCCTACACGATGCGCGGCGGGCACATGCCGGCGCAGGCCGACATCGCGCTTTCGGCCGCCTTCTGCGCGGCGATCCGGGGCGCGGTGGGCGACAGGGCGGACCTCCTGTTCGGCACCCATGGCCAGTTCATCCCCGGCGGGGCGATCCGGCTGGCGCGCGCGATCGAGCCTCACGATCCGCTCTGGTTCGAGGAGCCGGTGCCGCCCGACGACTTCCCCGCGCTGGCCGAGGCGGCGCGGGCGACGTCGATCCCGGTGGCCACCGGCGAGCGGCTGACAACCAAGGCCGAATTCACGGCAGCGCTTGCCCACGGCGCGAAGATCCTGCAGCCGGCGCTCGGGCGCGCCGGCGGGCTGTGGGAGGGCAAGAAGATCGCCACGCTCGCCGAGGCCGCCGGCGCGCAGATCGCGCCGCATCTCTACGCCGGGCCCGTCGAATGGGCGGCGAACGTCCATCTGGCCGTGACCTGCCCGAATATCCTGATGGTCGAGGCGATCGAGAGCGATTTCCACGAGGCGCTCGTCCGGGGACGGCCCCGTGTGGCCGAGGGCTTCGTCGCCGCGCCCGAGGCGCCGGGGCTCGGGATCGAGCTCGACGAGGCGGTGGCGGCAAGGCACGGGGCGACGACCGACCGGCTGCACCTCGAGATGCGGGACGCGCCCTGCGACTGGCAGGGGGGCAACGCCTTCGCCGGCGGTGCCGCGGACTGAGACCGGGACGGTCGCGCAGCCTTGCGGCTGCATTCCCTCTCGTTCGAGGGGGCTCCGCCCCCGGCCCTTGGCCTCCCCCGCCGTATTTCGCGACAAGAAGAAGAATGGACAGGGGGCGCCACCGGCCGGGATCAACGGTCCTGTTCGTGGGCGTAGCGGAGGCGGGCGACTTCCTCGTTCGCCTCGGCCTTTCGCTGCGCGCCGAGGGCCTCCTCGATGAAGGTCAGGTGGGTGACAACGGCCGTGCGCGCCGCGTCGGGGTCGCGCGCCTGCAGCGCGTCGTTCATGGCGCGGTGATGCTCAAGCAGCAGGTCGCGGGTGGCGCGGTTGCGGAACATGACCTGGCGGTTGAAGAACACCCCCTCGCGCAGCAGGTCGAAGCTCGCGCGCATCATGTGCAGGAGGATGACGTTGTGGCTCGCCTCGATGATGGCGAGGTGGAACTCGGCGTCGAGCTCCGCCTCGTCCGCGGGGTTCCGCTTGGAATGGGCGGCCTCCATCTTGGAGAAGACGGTGTCGATGACCTTCAGGTCGGTGTCCGAGCCGAGCGTCGCGGCGCGGGCGGCGGCGATGCTTTCGAGATCGCGGCGGAAGGCGATGTAGTCGAAGACCGCCTCCTCGTGGGCGGCGAAGAGGCGGATGA
>CAZUVG010000163.1:0-6681 GCA_964623765.1 uncultured Roseicyclus sp. | reverse complement strand
GGTTCGGACACCAGCGCCTGCAGCGCCACCGACTCGATGGGCAGGCGAAAGCCCGCGCGCTCGGCCATGACGCCGGAATGGCCCGCCACGACGATGCCCAGCTTGTCGCAGCCGATATGGCCGCGGGTCGTGTCGACGCCGGTGACGCGGCCGCCCTCGCGCGTGACGCCCGTCACCTCGGTCTGCTGGATGATGTCCATGCCCATGTCCGAGCAGGCCCGCGCATAGCCCCAGGCCACGGCGTCGTGCCGCGCGGTGCCCGCCCGCGCCTGCCACAGCGCGCCCAGAACGGGGTAGCGCGGCCCGTCGATATTGATGATCGGGCAGAGTTCCTTGACGCGCCGCGGCGAGATGAACTCGGTCGTGACGCCCTGCAGCGCGTTGGCATGCGCCGTGCGCTCGTAGCCGCGGACCTCGTGCTCGGTCTGGGCCAGCATGATCACGCCGCGGGGCGAGTACATGACGTTGTAGTTCAGCTCCTGGCTCAGAGTCTCGTAGAGCGAGCGCGCCTTCTCGTAGATCGCGGCCGAGGGGTCCTGCAGGTAGTTCGAGCGGATGATCGTCGTGTTCCGCCCCGTGTTGCCGCCGCCGAGCCATCCCTTCTCGATCACGGCGACGTTCTTAACCCCGTGATTCCGGCCAAGGTAATAGGCGGTGGCGAGGCCGTGGCCGCCCGCGCCCACGATGATGGCGTCGTAGGAGGATTTCGGCTGCGGAGAGCGCCAGGCGCGTTCCCAGCCCAGGTGGTGTCTCGCGGCCTCGCGCGCGATGGCGAAAGCGGAATAGCGGCGCATGTCGTTCCCCGTCGTTCGGCCCCCGTTTGCGCCGAAGCGGCGCGTCGGAGGATACCGGCCGCGACAGGTCGTGAACGAATTGCGACGCCGCTTCAAGTTGTCGTCCCGCAGGTCGGCCCCGCCGGCCACCCATGTGCGCCTTTGTCGGGTTTCCCGCGACCGCCCGAATGCATAGGTTGCGCTCGAAATCGACTTGGGATGAGGAAAACATGGGATTCTGGATCGCGGCAGGTGTCGTATCGCTTCTGGTGGCGCTGCTGATCCTTCTGGCCCTCCTGCGGCCGCGCGAGACCGGCGTACCTGCGGCGGCCTACGACCTGCAGGTCTACCGCGACCAGCTGAACGAGGTGGACCGCGACCTCGAGCGCGGCATCCTGACCGAGGCCGAGGCCGCGCGCGCCCGGACCGAGGTCTCGCGCCGCATCCTCGAGGCCGACCGGGCGCTGTCGCGGGCCCGGAACGCGCAGGCGCGCCGCTCCACGCTCGACCGCTGGATCGTGGCGGGCGGCCTCGTCGCGGTGATCGCCGGCGCGGTCGGCGTCTACATGCAGGTGGGCGCGCCGGGCTATCCGGACCTGCCGCTGCAGGCCCGCATCGCGATGGTGGAGGATGCGCGCGCCGCCCGCCCCGACCAGGCCACGGCCGAGGCGCAGACCAACGTCCGGCAGGCCGTCCCGGAACAGCCCGAGCGCGAGGAACTCGTCGCCCGCCTCAGGCAGATCATGGAACAGCGCCCGGACGATGCCGAGGGAATGGCGCTTCTTGCCTCGAACGAGGCCGCGCTCGGCAATTTCCGCGCCGCGCGGATCGCGCAGGAGCGGCTGATCGAGATCCTCGGAGACGATGCCACGGGAAGGCATTACATCGACCTCGCCGAGATGATGGTTCTCGCCGCCGGGGGCTACGTCTCGCCCGAGGCGGAGGCCGCGCTGCGCCGGGGGCTGGAGATGGCGCCGCGGAACGGGACGGCGCGCTACTACGCCGGTCTGATGTATGCCCAGCAGGGCCGCCCGGACCTCGCCTTCCCGATCTGGCGCAACCTCATGGCCGAGAGTCGCGCGGACGCGCCATGGCTCGACCCGATCCGGATGCAGATCGAGGAGGTGGCCGCACTCGCCGGGCAGAACGTGACGCTTGCCGAACTGCCGCAGCCCGCACCCGCCAGCGGGCCGTCGGCGGCCGACATGGAGGCCGCGTCGGACCTTCCGCCCGACCAGCAGGCGGCGATGATCGAAGGCATGGTCTCGGGCCTCGCCGAGCGGCTGGCGACGGAAGGCGGCCCGCCCGAGGACTGGGCGCGGCTCATCACGGCCTTCGGGGTCCTTGGCCGGACCGAGCGGGCACGGGCGATCTACGAGGAAGCGCGCGGCGTCTTCGCCGAGAGCCCCGAGGCGCTCGAGATGATCGAGGCGGCGGGCGCGGGGCTGACGGGCGGTTCGGAGTGATCCACGAGGACATCGCAGGTTTCGCCGCCGCCCTGCCCCGTGGGCGCGGGATCGCGGGGCTCGACCTCGGGACCAAGACCATCGGCGTCGCTGTCTCCGACCGTCTGCTCGGCAGCGCCACGGCGCTCGCCACGCTGAAGCGGGACAAGTTCACCAAGGACGCCGACGCGCTTGCCCGGATCGTCGCCGAACGCGAGCTTGCCGGCATCGTCCTCGGCCTGCCGCGCAACATGGACGGCAGCGAGGGGCCGCGGGCCCAGTCCACCCGCGCCTTCGCCCGGAACCTCGTGCGGCACGACGCCTTCGCGGGGCTTCCGATAACCTTCTGGGACGAACGGCTCAGCACGGTTGCGGCAGAAAGGGCACTTCTGGAGGCGGATACGACACGAAAGCGTCGCGCGGAGGTGATCGACGCGGTCGCCGCCTCCTATATCCTGCAAGGTGCACTCGACCGAATGGCGCATATGGGAGCGCGAGGATGAGCGACGAGATCTGGAAACGCGAGGAGATCGAGAGTCCCTGCGTGAAGATCTGCGTCGTTCACCCCGAGGCGCGGATATGCACGGGTTGCTACCGCAGCATCGACGAGATCGCAGCATGGGGCCGGATGAGCCGGGAAGACCGCCGCGCGGTCATCGACGATCTGCCCGCGCGCCGTGCGCGCCTCACGGTGCGCCGCGGCGGCCGTGCGGCGCGGCTGAAACGGCAGGGTTGAACGCCTCAGGGCAGGTCGAGCCAGTCCCGCGGCGCCGCCACTTCCGGCCGGAAGTAGACGATGATCCGCCCCTCGCGCGCAGCCCGCGCGTCCTGCGCCCACGGCGCGACCCCGTGGATGGCGTGGCGGTGGACCAGCACCGTCTCGCCGGGTTCCAGGTGCACCTCGCGGCGCGGGCAGCGCCGGAAGACCTCCCGCCGGGCCTCGGCGTAAGGCTCCGTCATGTCGATGTCGCCCCAGGTGCCCGCCGGATGGTCCCGGAAGGCCTTGGCGAAGGCCGCCCGGACGATGCGATGGCTGCCCTCCCGGACGACAAGCGGCGCGGCGCCGGGCTCGGCCCGGGTCACGGCGATGCCGAGGATGAAGGCATGCCTCTCGCGCAGGTGTCGCCGCCGTTCCGCTCCCTCGGGCAACAGGCCGTCGAGATGCGCCGCGTCCCGTTCGCGGCGGAAGCGGTGGGCGGCGTCGCTCTCGTCCGGATCGCGGGCCGGATAGCCCGGGAAGGTCGCGGAGACCTGTCCGCGGTGAAGCGACAGATTCCCGGCGACGGCCCGCGCGGCGTCGAGCGCCCTGCCCCCGAGCGGCCTCCCGCTCGGCACCGCGCCGTCCGGCCCGTTCGGCAGCGTGTCGACACCGACGAACCACGTTCCACCGTGGCGCAGCCACCGCCGCCGCGCGCGCCGATCGGAACAGGCGGCGATGGCGGCGGGGCCGGCGCCGCTCAGCCACTCGGAGACCGCGGACTCGGCCGGGAAGACCTGCCATCCGCGCTCGAGCCAGTTCACCATCCAACCGCCTTGCGCAGCATGTTGAGCGCCATGACCGTGATGAAGATCGCGAAGATGCGCCTGAGCGGCTTCGGGTCGGTCGCATGCGCGAGCCGCGCGCCCCAGGGTGCCGTGACGAGCGTCATCGCGACCACCACGACGAAGGCCACCACGTTCACCTGTCCCAGCGTGTAGGGCGGCCGGTCCGGCCCCTGCCCCGGCACGAGCAGGAAGCCCAGCACGCTGGGGATCGCGATGATGACGCCGAAGCCCGCCGCCGTCGCCACCGCGCGGTGAATGGGCACGGAATAGAGAGTCATGAGCGGGACGCCGAAGCTGCCGCCGCCGATACCCATGAGCACGGAGAGAAAGCCGATAACGGGCGAGACCCCGAGGCGCCCCGCGCCCGTCGGCATCTGTGGACCGAGGCGCCAGCTGTCCCGCCCGAAGGCAAGGTAGAGACCGATCGCGACACCGAGAACACCGAAGATCGCCATCAGGACCTCGTTGCGCAGCCCCGCCGCCGCGATCACCCCCAGCATCGCCCCGAACGCGATGCCCGGCCCCCAGCCCTTCAGCACCGCCCAGTCCACCGCCCCCTTCTTCTCGTGCGCCATGACCGAACGCACGGAGGTCACGGCAATCGTGGCAAGCGACGTGGCAAGGCAGATCTGCATGAGATCGGGCGTCGTGTAGCCCAGTCGCTCGAAGGCGAAGTAGAAGGTCGGTACGAGGAAGATGCCGCCGCCCACGCCAAGCAGCCCCGCGATCAGCCCGGCGAAGGCGCCGATCACGAGGATCAGGCCAAGCATCGGCAGAAGGACGGACAATTCCGGCATGATCCCCCCGGGCGCACAGTTCGCGGCACGGCGTAGACCAGCGACGGCGGGATGGAAATGTGCACCACCGCACGGCTCGTCGCGGAACCTGTGCGGCCGGTTCAGGCCGCGCGCCGGATCACCTCGGCCAGCGCGCGCTCCACCACCTCGGGACCCGCGCCATCGCGATGGGCCTCTTCGGACAGTACCCGCTTCCATCCGCGGGCGCCGGGACGTCCTGCGAAAAGGCCCAGCATGTGCCGCGTCACCTGGTGGAGCCGTCCGCCACCCGCGAGATGCGCCTCGATGTAGGGCAGCATCGCAACGACGGCGTCCTCGGCGCACCTCCCGGACGCCGTCTCGCCGAAGATCTCCGCGTCGGCGCGGCCGAGGATGTCGGCCGGCATGTGGTAGGCAGCCCGCCCGATCATGACGCCGTCCATGCCAGCATCCAGATGCGCCAGCGCCTTCTCGAGCGTGTCGATGCCCCCGTTGATCGACAGGTGCAGGTGGGCAAACCGCGCCTTCATCGCGTGCACCAGCGGGTAGTCGAGCGGGGGAACGTCGCGGTTTTCCTTCGGGCTCAGCCCCTGAAGCCAGGCCTTGCGCGCGTGGATGGCGAAACGGCGGACGCCCGCGTCCGAGACCCGCGCGAGGAAATCCGGCAACACCTTTTCCGGGTCCTGCTCGTCGACGCCGATGCGGCATTTCACGGTGACCTCCACCGGGCTCGCGGCAATCATCGCGGCCACGCAGTCGGCGACGAGGCCGGGACGCTCCATCAGCACCGCGCCGAAGCAGCCCGACTGAACCCGGTCCGAGGGACAGCCCACGTTGAGGTTGATCTCGTCGTAGCCCCAGTCGGCGGCGATGCGCACCGCCTCGGCAAGTTCGGCCGGGTCGGAGCCGCCAAGCTGGAGCGCCACGGGATGCTCGGCCCGGTCGTAGTCCAGAAGCCGCGCCCGGTCGCCGTGTATGATTGCCGGCGCCGTGACCATCTCGGTATAGAGCAGCGCACGGGCCGACAGCAGGCGGTGGAGATACCGGCAATGCCGGTCCGTCCAGTCCATCATAGGGGCGGCAGACAACCGCGCGGCCGCGGTGGCTGCGTTCAAGGGCATTCAGCGTTCTCCTCGGGGCCGCCCACTACCAGAACGGACCTCTGTGCACACAATATGCACACGGCGCATGTCCTGCCACCCCACCCCGTACAAAGACAGGAAGACGGCGGCGTTTGGGTTTGGGTGCCTCGAAACAAGGGGCATTGCTGAACCTTTCAGTTTCAACAAATGTTGTAATGTGGGGCATGATCGACTATTCTTTTACCATGCCCAGACTCTCGATCGACATCTCGCCGGAAGACCACCAGAAGCTGAAGGCCATCGCTGCTCTCAAGGGACAGAGCATCAAGGACTACGTTCTGGGCCGAGCGCTTGGCGATGCCCCTGCCCTCGACGGCATGAGCCAGGACCAGGCGTTCGTGGCGCTCGCCAACTTCCTGGAGCCGCGGATCGAGCAGGCGCGGCGCGGCCAGCTTTCAGGTAAGTCCCTTGACGAGATCCGGCGCGAACAGCGCAATCGCACAGGGTTCTAGCCCGATCCATGCCGAGTTACGACCTTACGCTTGCCGCGCAAGAAGACCTTCGGGGTATATGGCGGCACACGTTCGAAAACTGGGGACCCGACAAAGCGGACAAGTACCTGGATCAGCTTAGGCACTGCTTCGACGCGATCGCGATCAGACGAGCGCCGTCAAGATCATTGCCGCAATTGCCTGACGAGGTCTGCATCCATCGGTGCCAACACCACTACACCTTCTGGCTCGCAATCGACCGCCCCGTCATCATCGCAGTCTTGCTCTGGAAGATGGATGTCGTGCAGCAGCTGGCAGACCGGTTCTGATGGCCGGCCTGAGTGCTTGAATTCGGCCATGCCTACCTGTACGGACCCAAACTGTCAAAGATGATTGATTTTGAATGACTTTGTCCGAACCGTAAAACAGGGTGCAGCGGACTTACTGGACAAGAGAACATCATCGAACGGCCAGCGATCCGATTCTTTGCATGTCGTACGCACGGAACGCGCAGCTCCGGATACAGCGATAGGTGCGGAATGTGATAAACGCATGATTAGCCAAGGATT
>CAZUVG010000162.1:0-6698 GCA_964623765.1 uncultured Roseicyclus sp. | reverse complement strand
CGCACCAGGCCAACATAGCGCGAGCCGAGTTGCAGCTGTTTCAGGATCGCTTCCAAACCATCTTCGAGCTTTGCCTTCGGGATCGACTTGCTCTTCTCGGGGCATCCACGAGTCATGCACCGGTAGTAGGCGTAGTGCTGACGGCAGCCCTTCGACCACGCGCCTGTCATCGCGTTGCCGCAGGATGCGCAGGCCACAAAGGCGTGACCGGTGCCGCTGGGAAGGCTGTCGACAGCCCCCGGCGAGCGGTTCCCTTTGCGCTTGCAAGCCCAAGGCGCCGCACCTAGAAGGACCCCTGATTTTCAAGCCGACAAGCGCGCTGCTAGGGAAAGGCGACCTGCGGCGCTGGACCCCGTGAGGAGCCCCATGCAGATCAACGAGACCCTGAACGAAGGCCTCAGGCGCGAATACCAGATCACGATCACCGGCGAGGATCTGGAGAACCGCGTGACCGAGAAGCTGGAGGAGGCGCGGCCCGATATCCAGATGAAGGGCTTTCGCAAGGGCAAGGTGCCGATGACGCTCCTGAAGAAGCAGTTCGGACCCCGTCTCATGGGCGAGGCGATGCAGGAGGCCGTGGACGGCGCGATGCAGGGCCATCTCGACGAGAGCGGAGACCGCCCGGCGATGCAGCCCGAGATCAAGATGGTCAACGAGGACTGGCAGGAAGGCGACGACGTCGTCGTGGCCATGGCCTACGAGAAGCTGCCCGAGATCCCCGAGGTCGACTACAAGTCGCTGAAGCTCGAGCGCATGGTCGTCGCACCCGCGGACGAGGACATCGACGAGGCGCTGCAGAACCTTGCCGAGAGCGTGCAGAACTTCGAGACCAAGAAGGGCGGCAAGGCGGCCGATGGCGACCAGGTCGTGATCGACTTCATGGGCAAGCTGGACGGTGAGCCTTTCGAGGGCGGCGCGGCCGAGGATTATCCGCTGGTGATCGGCTCGGACAGCTTCATCCCCGGCTTCGAGGAGCAGCTGAAGGGCGTCAAGAAGGGCGAGGAGAAGTCCATCGACATCACCTTCCCGGACGATTACGGCGCCGAGCACCTCGCGGGCAAGGCCGTGGTCTTCGACGTGACGGTCAAGGACGTAAAGAAGCCTGTCCCGGCCGAGATCGGCGACGAACTGGCAAAGAAATACGGCGCCGAGAGCCTGGACGCGCTCAAGGGCCAGATCACCGAGCGGCTGAAGGCCGAATACCGCAACGCGGCCCGCGCGGTGATGAAGCGCAAGCTGCTGGACGAGTTGGACGAGAAGGTGGACTTCGACCTTCCGCCCTCGCTCGTGGACGCGGAGGCGAAGCAGATCGCCCACCAGCTATGGCACGAGGAGAATCCCGACGTGCAGGGCCATGATCACCCCGAGATCGAGCCAGACGAGGAGCATCGCAAGCTCGCCGAGCGCCGGGTGAAGCTGGGCCTTCTGCTGGCCGAGCTTGGCCAGAAGAACGAGGTCGAGGTGACCGACGCCGAGATGACGCAGGCGATCATGGCGCAGGCCCGGCAATACCCGGGGCAGGAGCGGGCCTTCTTCGAGTTCATCCAGAAGAACCAGTCCGCGCAACAGCAGATCCGCGCGCCGCTCTTCGAGGACAAGGTGGTCGATTTCGTGTTCGAGATGGCCGATGTGACCGAGACCGAGGTCTCCAAGGACGACCTCAAGGAAGCCGTCGACAAGCTCGAGGAAGAATAGGCGACACCCCGCTTCCTGGAAGTATCGGGGGGCGGTCCATATCGGGCCGCCCCTTTTTTTTCCTTTCGGGCGGACCGGCCGGGCGCCGGGGCGGCGTGATATTGGATAACCGGGCAAAGTGGAGGCATGGGAGACGCACGTCGTGCAGGCCGCACGGCGGCTTTGCCCCCCGGAGGTTCCGGAATGCCCCTCAGGATCGTTATTCCCGCGCTGGCCGCGGCCTGTTTCGCCCTCGGTCTGGCTGGCCTGCGCCTCGTCCCGGCCGGGACACCCGGACAGCTTCCACCCACCGCGATCGACCTTCTGGGCGACGCCTGGGAGATCGGGTCCGGCGACAGTCCGGTTTCCACTGGCGAACCGGCTTCAGGTCCGATGCATGACGCGGCTGCGGCGATCCCGGGGGCTTGGCCGCCCGCTGCGGCCGTCCCGCAGCCGCGTCCGCTGCCGCGGCCGGTCGTCCCGGCCGCGACGTCCCGGACACGGCAGGCCGAGGCGCCGTTCCATCGGCCCGTTCCGCGCCCCGTCCGCATCTCGGATGCGGCTGCAACTGGCGTCCGTGCCCCGACCTCGGGGATCCTTGCGACCGCGAGCAGTCGCGCACCGGCGGGGCGTCCATGGACGCTGCGCCGGTCGTCCGACGGCCGCGTCGTGGCGCGACTGCCGCTGCCCGAGGCGCTCGCGATCATCGACGCGCAGGCGCGGAACCGCTGAGCCATTCTGCATGGGTCGAAGCCTATCTGGCGCGAAGCTTTTGGCTATGGAAAGCGCCTCCCATCGGATAGGATCCTTTGCAACCGGTCTCTCGGGCAGTCCGCAGTTTCGCCATGTGCGATCCGCAAATACGCCTACAAGAAGGGTGACGTCGCAACTGTAGGTTCAGGGCCGATCAAGGCTAAGCAACTCGAAAGGATTCACGATCATGCGAAAGCTCCTCGCCTCGGCCGTAGGATTTGCCTGTCTCGGGGGGGCTGCGGCAGCCTGTCCGGATCCGACCCTTTCGTCGGGCGGCATGCCCCTTGCCGCGGGTGACCCGGTGCAGACCCTTTCGGCGATGGCCGGCGGCGATCAGACGCTGGAGGCCTGCGGTCTCGGCATGGTCGGCTGGGGGCAGTTTCGTTCGGCACCGGACTTCAGCTTCGACGTCTCTGGAATGGCAGGACGTGAAGTCGCGTTCACGGTGGACAGCACCTGCGATCCCGCGCTGCTGATCCACGGAGCTGACGGCCAGTGGTACTTCAACGACGACAATTCCGGCCTGAACCCGGCGCTGACGCTGAGCGATGAAGCCGCCCTGTCCGGGCGGGTCGACGTCTGGGTCGGCACCTTTGCCGGAGAGGGGTGCCAGGCGGAACTGCAGGTTGCCAACGCGGCTTTCGGTGAGGCACCTGCGCCTGCGCCTGCGCCTGCGCCTGCGCCGACGCCGGTTCCCGTGCCGACGCCAGCGCCCGCGCCGCAGCCGGTGCCAGTTCCGGTCCCGCTTCCGCAGGTCTCCGCGAACTGCCCCGACCCGAACATCGGCGGGCCGCCGATCTCCCTGTCCTCGGCGCAGCTCCTGCAGGGGCAGGCCTATCGTCTGACGGCGACGGGCAGCGACACGCCTGTCGATTCCTGCCCCGGCGTGCAGGGCGGGGGGACCGCGACCGCCGCGCCCCAGACGAGCCTCTTCCTGACCGGAATGCAGGGCATGAACCTGACGCTGGAGGTGCAGGCGGAGTGCGACACGACGCTTCTTGCGCACGGCTCGGACGGGATGTGGTACTTCGACGATGATGGCGCGGGCAACCTGCAGCCGCGTCTGGTCGTCCCGTCTTCGGCAACGACCGACGGCGTCGACCTATGGGTGGGCACGTTCGGCGGCGACAGCTGCGAGGCCACGCTGATCCTGGGCGCCGTGCAGGGTGCGCAGCCCATGCCCCAGCCCGGACCGCAGCCCGCACCGGGCGGCGGATGCCCTGATCCCAACCTGCAGGGGCAACCGATCACCACGACCGGTTCGGAATTGTGGAGCCCCGACAGCTACCAGACCTCGGCCACCGGTGGAGCGATGGTGGACTCCTGCGGTCTGCCCGGCGCGGGCTTCGCCGGGGCGCAGCCGAATTTCACGCTCTATCTCAGCGGGATGGAGGCCTACGGTCGGCTGGAGATCGAGGTGAACTCGGGCAATTGCGACACGACGCTGCTGGTCCGTGACGCCTTTGGCCAGTGGCATTTCAACGACGATTCCGGCGAGAGCCTGATGCCGGCGCTGAACCTGACGAACATGGCCGCGCTGAACGGGCGCGTGGATGTCTGGGTCGGCACCTACGGCAACGAGACATGCCCGGCGACTGTCGAGTTCGAGACGTGGAACTGAGGCGGAGTCGCGTCCCGAACACCGAGACCAGCGGGGGCCGGTGCCACCGGCTCCCGTTCGGCGGCCCTCCATTCCGACGTGTCACGAGCGCGAAACGTGGGACGAAGACACCGCCCGCGAAAGATGTCATTGCGGCCGCTACGGGCACCGCGGCAAAGTCCGGCCCCAACGCACAGCGGCTGTTGCGGCGCCGAGGCGTGCTCGGCCACCGTCACGCTGGCGACGTCTGACGGGGCGTCGGGCAAACGCGCGGCCAGCCGCCCATGCCCTCGGGGTCTACTCCGCAACCAGACGGTAGAGCGCGCCGTTGTCGAAATCCGTGACGAATAGGACCGAGCCGTCATCGTCCACCGCGACGTCGCGCACGCGACCCACGCCCTCGACGAGACGCTCCTCGCCGACCACGCGCCCGTCCTCGACCACGAGCCGCACGATGGAAGAGGCGACCAGACCGGCGGCCAGCACGTCGCCCTGCCATTCCTCGAACATTTCCCCCTCGTAGAAGACCATGCCGCCCGGGGCGATCACCGGATCCCAGTAGTACACGGGTTCGGCGAAGTCCGGTTCGTGGCGCGCCTGGCCGGAGCCGACAGGCGTGCCGTCGTAATTCTGGCCGTAGGTGACCACGGGCCAGCCGTAGTTGTTGCCGGGCTCGACGCGATTGAGCTCGTCGCCGCCCGCGGGCCCGTGCTCGATGACCCAGAGTGCGCCTGTCTCCGGATGGAGCGCCGCACCCTGAATGTTGCGGTGACCGAGCGACCAGATCGAGCCGATCGCACCGTCTTCGTCCACGAAGGGATTGCCCTCGGGCACCTCGCCCTCGGGCGTCACGCGCACCACCTTGCCGTAGGTCGCATCGAGGTCCTGCGCGAGGCCACGTTCTGCCTCGGTGAAGTGCTCGCCGGTCGTCACGTAGACCGGCCCTTCCCCCGTCGGGATGACCCGGCTGCCGTAGTGCATCGGTGTGGGGGAGGGCGGTTCCTGCCGGAAGATGTCCTCGACCTCGGTCAGTTCGGTCATGTCCTCCGACAGGACGGCGCGCGCGGCGGCGGTGCCGGACTGACCCGGGCCCATGGGCTTGGCATAGGTCAGGTAGATGACGCGGCTTTCCTCGAAGTCGGGCGCGAGCGCCACGTCAAGAAGACCGCCCTGGCGCAGGTTCAGCACCTCGGGCACGCCGGCGATGGGCTCGTAGACCTCGCCGTTCTCGGAGATGTGGCGGAGCCGACCGGGGCGCTCGGTGACGAGATAGCCCTGGTCGCCCGGCAGGACGGCGACGGCCCAGGGATGGACGAGGCCGTCGGCGACCATGCCCTGCGTGAGGTCTGCCTCAGTCTCGACAGCAGGCGCCTCGGTCTGTTCCGCGAAGGCGGGCGTGTTCGAGGGCACGTTTTCCGCGCCTTCATCTACGGGCTGTGCGACAGCGGCAAGTGGCAGCCCGGCAAGCGCTAATGCGAAGACGGAAAGGCGGGTCGGGGTCGGCATGGGGCGCTCCTTTTCTTTGTTCACCGGGCCAACGGGAACATAGCGCAGGAGTTGCAGCGCGCTGCCGTCTTCACAGGAAAGAGAAAGGGCCGCACCCGGCGGGGTGCGGCCCTGGCATGTTGGGAAGCGCCGGATCGCCGATCAGTCCTCGTCGACGTCCGGGCGGGGATCGTCGAGTTCCGACTTCTCGCGCACTGCCGGCTTCCCGGTCCGCTGCTCGGGTTCGCTCTCCGTCTCGTCGAGCTGGGCGGCGCCGATGTCGTCGAAGAGCTCGGAAATCTCGAACTCCGCCGCGGCTTCTTCCTCGGCGGCGAGTTCCTGGATCGTCTTGCCCGACGCCTGAAGCTGGGCCTCGTCCTTCGAGCGGGCGACGTTGAGCTTGATCTCGACCTCGACCTCGGGGTGCAGGACGACCTGCACCGCGTGCAGGCCCAGTTCCTTGATCGGGCGGTTCATCACGACCTGCTTGCGGTCGAGCGAGAAGCCTTCCTCGGTCGCGGCATCCGCGGCATCGCGCGTGGTGACCGAACCGTACAGGGCGCCCGCATCCGAGGCTGCGCGGATGATGACGAACTGCTTGCCGTCGAGTTGCGACGCGAGGCTTTCGGCCTCCTTCTTGGTCTCGAGGTTGCGCGCCTCGAGCTGGGCCTTCTGGTCATCGAAGGCCTTGAGGTTCACCTCGTTGGCGCGCAGCGCCTTCTTCTGCGGCAGCAGGTAGTTGCGCGCGTAGCCGTCCTTGACCGAGACGACCTCGCCCATCTGGCCGAGCTTGGCCACGCGTTCGAGAAGGATCACTTCCATGACGGTCTCCTTACTTCACGCTGTAGGGCAGGAGGCCGAGGAACCGCGCGCGCTTGATCGCCTGGGCGAGCTTGCGCTGGTTCTTCGAGCCGACCGCCGTGATGCGGGAGGGAACGATCTTGCCGCGCTCCGAGATGTAGCGCTGGAGAAGTCGCACGTCCTTGTAGTCGATCTTCGGCGCGTTATCGCCCTCGAAGGGATCGGTCTTGCGACGGCGGAAAAAGGGTTTGGCTGCCATTGTCCTGTCCTTTCCTCAGCGACGGTCGCGGCGGTCGCCGCGGTCACGATCATCGCGCTTCTGCATCTGGATCGAGGGGCCGTCCTCGTGCTCCTCGACCTTCACGGTCAGAACGCGCATCACGTC
>CAZUVG010000161.1:0-6702 GCA_964623765.1 uncultured Roseicyclus sp. | reverse complement strand
GGGCCGGGACATGGAGTCGCGGACGGGTCAGCAGGGACGCGCGAGCACCAGCACCCAGGCGGAGCCTGCCTGCGCCATGCCGTAATGCGTCATCTGCGGGTTGACGATGTTGGCCCGGTGGCGAGGGCTGTCCATCCACGCGGCCACCACGCTGCGAACGTCCGGCTGCCCGCGTGCGACGTTCTCCGCGGTGAGGCAGGACCGGAACCCGGCGCGGCGGACGCGATCCGACACCGTGCTCCCGCCGGCGCCGTCATGCCCGAGATTTCCGGTCCGGCTGAGGTATTCGGCATGGTCCTCGGCGGCGGCCTGCAACGCCGGGCTGTAGACGAGGTAACGGACGATGCCGTTCTGCGCCCTCTGGAACGATAGCTGCGCCCCGGCCGAGGCGATGTCCACGCTCTCGCCGGCCGAGACACGCTCGGTTCCCGGAGCGGGCATGCAGGAGGCAACACTGGCGGCCAGAAGGGCCGTGGCGATGTGGCGGAGCATCCGGCGACTCCCTGGTCGGTTTCTCCCTGTCCGCCCGAGGATGCGCCACGCCCGCGCCTGCCGCAAGATCTGTGGAAAACCTGGATTGCGGCAGGTATTCCGCCAGAAGAGACGGGTGTGAATGAATACAGGGATATGTATAGCATCTTGGATTTTTAGCGCAGTATGAGTGGACGAAAATCGCATTTTAAAGGCCCGCACTTGGGCGGATCACCGCTGCCCTGACCGATTTGACGAGCGCTTGAGGACATTTCGAAGGGCTGCACTTTTCGCTCGCTCGAAGCTCGGAAATGCCATGTTTCAGAACGCGCCGGGGCGCAAGGGATGCGTATTCGCATTTTGGATGAAGTATAACCTACAATAGGTTGATAAGATAGATTCCTAGCGCTTGCCTGCCGCCTGGAGCAGCACCAGCGCCTCGGCGTGCAGCTGCGGGCTCGAGGCGGCCAGCACGCATCCTCCGTCATGCGCAGGTTTGCCCTCCCAATCCGTGACCACGCCGCCCGCGGCCTCTATCACGGCGATGGGCGCGCAGATGTCGTAAGGATGGAGTCCGGCCTCGATCACGAGATCGACCTGCCCCGCCGCGATCAGCCCGTAGGCGTAGCAGTCGAGCCCGTATCGCGTGAGTTTCACCGCGTCGCGCACCGCCTCGAAGGAGGTCCGTTCGTCCTGCGTGCCGACTTCGGGGAAGGTGGTGAAGAGCTTGGCCTCGGAGAGCCGCGATGCGGGGGCCACCGAGAGCGCCCGGCTGCCGCGCGGCCCGGTAAGACGCGCGCGGCCCAGCCCGCCCTCGAAGCGCTCGCCGATATAGGGCTGGTCGATGATGCCGTAGAGCGGCCCCTCCGCGTCGCGCAGCGCGATCAGAACGCCCCATGTCGGCGTGCCCGATATGAAGGCGCGGGTGCCGTCGATCGGATCCAGAACCCAGGTCAGCCCGCTGGTTCCGGGCCGGTCCTCATCCTCCTCGCCCATGATCCCGTCATGCGGGCGACGTTCGGCGAGGATCGCGCGCATGGCCGCTTCCGAGGCGCGGTCGGCCTCGGTCACCGGGTCGAACCGGCGCCCGGTTTCCCCCTTGTCCGCGGTCTCGAGCCCGGTCTTGCGAAACAGGCGCAGCGTCTCGCGCCGGGCCGCCTCGGCCAGCGCGTGGGCGGTGGAGACGACGGCCGGTATCTCGTGGGCGGGAATGCGGAATTGTGCCCCGGACGGGAAGGCGTTCTGCATCGGAGGTGACCTCGATCCTGCGAAAGCCGCTGGTCTGGACGCGGTTTCCGCCGAGGTCGCACGCCCCCCGCCCGGGGTCAAGCGAGGCCCTTGGGCCCCGACAGCTGTCAGGCGGCGTCCTCGGACAGAACGCGCGCCAGTTCGAACAGTCGCCGCCGCTGGTTCTCGGGGATGGAGTAATAAGAGCGGACGAGTTCCAGCGCCTCGCGGTCGGCGAGGATATCGTCGGGCAACGCCGTCGCGGCCGTGACATCGTCTTCGACCGGCGTGTTCTCGATCCCGTCGAAGAAGTAGCTCACGGACACCGAGAGCGCCTCGGAGATGTCCCATAGACGCGATGCGCTGACCCGGTTCATGCCGGTCTCGTATTTCTGGATCTGCTGGAACTTGATGCCGACCTTCTCGGCCAGTTGCTGCTGGGTCATCCCCACCATCCACCGGCGGTGGCGGATGCGCTTTCCGACATGAACGTCCACGGGGTGCTTCACGACGCTCTCCTCGTCTCGTGCCAAACCAAAGTCCTGTCGTCCCGGTCCCTCGGCCCCCGCGACACCTTTCGGCGAGTAGCGCTCAACCCCTGCGACAGCCCTGACGTAGCGCCGGACGAGGCGCGATCAACCCCGGGTAGCATCAACCGCGGCAACATCCGCAGAATAGAACCCAGCGTGCACGTTTTTTGAGCTTACTCGCGTCATGCGTGCATGAAAACGCCGACATCCGCGCTGGCCGGCCGGTTCAGGTGCGGCTACCGTCGTCCACGACGGCCGGACCGGGCCGGACGGGCGGAGCTTGCGGAATGAAGGCATATCGCGTCGGTGCGTTGCCCGGCCAGCCGCACCTGGAGGAGTTCGGCCGCCCGGTGCCGGGCGCCGGCGAGGTGCTTGTGCGGATCGCGGCCTGCGGCCTCAACTTCGCCGACCTCCTCATGCTCAAGGGCACCTACCAGGACATGCCGCCGCTGCCATACACCCCGGGCATGGAGCTGTCGGGCATCGTCGAGGCGGTGGGACCCGGGGTGGCCGACCCGGCCGTCGGCACGCGGGTCGCGGTCTTCGCCGGGGCGGGTGGGCTTGCCGAGTACGGCGCTTTCCCGGCCGCGCGATGCGTCCCCATGGCCGGAGGCATGGGCTTCGCCGAGGCCGCCGGGTTCCTCGTCGCCTACGGCACGAGCCATCTCGCGCTGACACGGCGGGCGCGGCTCCGTCCCGGTGAGCGGCTGCTTGTCCTGGGCGCGGGCGGCGGCGTCGGGCTGAGCGCGGTGGAACTGGGCGCGGCGATGGGCGCCGAGGTGATCGCGGCGGCGCGCGGAGCCGAAAAGCTCGCGGCGGCCCGCGCGGCGGGTGCGCACCACCTCGTCGATCTCGCGCAGGCCGACCTGACCGCCGAGGTCCGGGCTCTCGGCTCGGCCGACATCGTTTACGACGCGGTCGGCGGAGCGGCCTTCGACGACGCCATCGGGGCCACACGGCCCGAGGGGCGCATCCTCGTCATCGGCTTCGCCAGCGGCGACGTTCCTCGGATCGCGGCGAACCGGCTTCTGGTGAAGAACCTCGACGTGATCGGTTTCTACTGGGGCGGCTACCTGCGTTTCGGGGCGCGCGCGCTGGACGACAGCCTGCGCGCCTGCATGGCGCTGTACGACAAGGGTCGCCTCCGTCCGAAGATCGGTGCCACCCTGCCCTTCGACCGCGCACCGGAGGCCTTCGACCTCCTTCGGCGCCGCACCGTTCCCGGCAAGATCGTGGTCAGGACGGACGAAGGGGGTGCCTAGCGGCGCTCAGGCCGCGCGGAAAGCCTGGCGGATCGCGTCGCAAAGCGCATCCACCGGCGCGCCCCGCGCCAGTTCCGCACGGTAGAGGTTGATCCCGATGCGCGGCAGGTTCGGCAGCGCGCCGTTGTGCTCGATCCGCTCGACGTAGGGAGGCTCGGTGCCCTCGATGCAGGCGTGAACCGCGAGATCGGCCGCGACCGACGCCTCGACGGTGCGGATCGAGTCGCTTTCCACCCCCATCTCCCAGGATATCGCGGCCCGGTCGAGCGCGTCCTGTACACCGCGCCGGAAGATGCAGGCGTGTTCGAAGGCTAGGCGCAGCGGCCGCTGCCTCCAGACCTGCCCGCCCTCGGCGCCGACCCAGACGAGGGCACGTTCGATCAGGGTCTCGCCGGCGAAATCCACGCTGTCCTCGGTGGTCAGGATCACGTCGATCTCGCCCCTGTCGAAAAGCTCCTTGAGCCGCGAGGTGTAGGACGAGACGAGTTGCACCCGCATCCTGGGGAAGTCGGTGTTGAAGCGCTGCAGGACCCGCGGGATCGCGGGGTAGACGATATCGTGCGGCACGCCGAGCGTGATCTGCCCCTCGTAAGCCGGCGCGGTCAGGCGACCCAGCACCTCGTCGTTGAGATCGAGCATCCGCCGCGCGTAGCCGAGCATCTGCTCGCCCGCCCCCGTAAGCGTCATCCGCCGCGAGGACCGATCGAAGAGCGCCGTGCCCACGGCCTCCTCCAGCCGTTTGAGCTGCATCGAGACGGCCGATTGCGTGAGGTTCAGGAAACCCGAGGCCTTGGTCACTCCACCGGCGTCCACCACTGCAACGAAGGCCCGGATCGCGGTGAGGTCGAGGTTACGCGGCATATCATGTTCCGTGATTCAGACCATCAAAAGCATTCACTTCAATAATGGCCGCCTCCGAACAATATATCAAGCATCAAGATGTTTTCCCCTGTCACGTTCAAGAATGTGAAAGATAATCCCATGACCGACCACATAGCCACCCGCGGCGCCCACAAGGCTGGAGGCGCGCGCTACCAGCCCTCGATCATGGCGCGGATCGCAGGAGCGCTCGCCGTCCCGCGGCGGCGCACGCACGTCGACATGCCCGCGCACCTGCACAACGACGTGGGGCTGGCAGAGGCGGACATCCTGCCCGGGGCCCGCCGCCCGGTCTGGGACGTGCCGCAGTCCTGGCGCCGCTGAGGTCGGCCTGCGCGCCGACGGGGGTAGCACCAGGCCGGGTCCCGCGCGGTTTCTTGGGGCAACGGCCGGCGATAGCAAAAAACTATCGTGCTGGTCGGGCTCCACCGTCGGGTCTTTCTTGAAAAAGCCGCGGTCCCTGCCAATATGCTCAAGCGAGACGGGTGGGCACGCGAAGCGTGTCGCGATGCCCGGTCCGACGCATTTCTTTTGGAGGGAGCCAATGGCTGACTATCAGACGATGCGGGCCCGCGCCGGCGCCGGCGCCGTCACGGCCCAGATCGACGAGGGCCTTCGTGCCCACATGAACAAGGTCTATGCCACCATGTCCGGTGGCATGCTGATCACGGCCGCCGCGGCATGGGCGATCGCGAACCTCGCGGTTACCAGCGATCCGACAGGGGCCACGGTCGCGCTGCGCGAGGGCCAGTACCTGACGGGTCTCGGCCAGGCCATCTACACCACGCCGCTGCGCTGGGTCGTCATGTTCGCCCCGCTTGCCTTCCTGCTCTTCGGCTGGGGGGCGCTGATGCGCCGCGGTTCGGCGGCGGCGGTAAGTTTCGGCTTCTTCGCCTTCGCGGCGGTGATGGGCCTGTCGATGAGCTCCATCTTCCTCGTGTTCACGTCGTATTCGATCGTGCAGACCTTCCTCGTGACGGCGATTGCCTTCGCGGGCCTCAGCCTGTGGGGTTACACGACGAAGCGTGACCTGAGCGGCATGGGCACGTTCCTGATCATGGGCGTGATCGGCCTGCTGGTTGCAATGATCATCAACATCTTCCTGCAGTCGCCGGCCATGATGTTCGCCATCTCGGCCATCGGCATCCTGATCTTCGCGGGCCTCACCGCGTTCTACACGCAGGAGATCAAGTCGACCTACGTGGCCCACGCGGCGCACGGCGACCAGGAGTGGATGGACAAGGCAGCCGTCGACGGCGCGCTGAGCCTCTACATCTCCTTCCTGAACATGTTCCAGTTCCTGCTCATGTTCATGGGCCAGCAGGAATAGCGCCCGCCTGCGAGGATTTCAAAAGGGCCGGAGCAAACGCTCCGGCCCTTTTTCTTTGTCCGCCCGACCGTCATGCAATCTTCACTGGCGCACATTCATTCCGGCGCCATGTTGCGACGAAAGACCGGGAACAACGACGATGACGGACACGGCCGCAGTACCCACGGCAGGCACAATGCCCGGCACGGCCGAACTCTTCGGTGTCTTCGGGCGCATCGGTCTTCTGTCCTTCGGGGGACCGGCAGCCCAGATCGCCCTGATGCACCGTGAATTGGTCGAGCTCCGGACCTGGCTGACGGAAAAGCAGTATCTTCAGGCGCTGTCCTTCTGCATGCTCCTGCCGGGCCCCGAGGCGATGCAGCTCGCCACCTACGCCGGCTGGCGCGTGGCGGGCGTGCGCGGCGGGCTGATCGGCGGGCTTCTCTTCGTCTTGCCGGGTGCGCTCGTGATCCTCGCGCTCGCCGCGCTCTACGCGGCTTACGGCGACGTGCCGCTGGCCGAGGCGCTGTTTCTCGGCATCAAGGCCGCCGTCATCGTGATCGTGGCGCAGGCGCTCCTGCGCGTGAGCCGCAAGGCGCTGACGGGCATCCTCGCCTGGACGCTGGCCGCGGGCGCCTTCCTTGGGCTCTTCGTCTTCCAGCTGCCTTTCCCGCTCGTCGTGCTGGCTGCCGCGGCCGTCGGTGCCTTCACCGCGACCGGCGCGGCCGAGAGCGATCCAACCCCGCGCGTGGCGGGCCGGGACACGCTGCGGACAGTCGTCATCTGGGGTGCGATCTGGCTCCTGCCGCTCGCGGCGCTCTGGGTCGTGGCGCCAGGCGGGCTGCTGGCGGAAGTGGGCCTGTTCTTCGCCAAGCTCGCCGTCGTCACCTTCGGCGGCGCCTACGCCGTGCTTGCATGGATGGTGCAGGAGGTCGTGCAGGACTACGGCTGGCTGACGACCGCGCAGATGATGGACGCGCTCGGGCTCGCGGAAACGACGCCGGGGCCGCTCATCCTCGTGACC